>QNEG01000177.1 GCA_003645115.1 bacterium
GATTCGGGATAAGCGCCGGTATCCCAATTATCCCAATTACAATTGAACCCAGAGTCACCATCATCCACGATAATACCGACAGTATCGCCCATAGCGAATTCCTGTTCCACTGCGCCCCAAAATGCCGGGTCGCCATCATCGTATCCCAATGCCCACCAGCCGATTCCCATCAATCCACTATCCTTGGCATACTGGTAGCGCAATGCCAACGATGTAGAATCAGAATACCAGCATTGATTCCAGCTATTATAACGATACCACGGAGATGAAGATTCGGTGTCCCATAATCTGCCATAAGATTCTGCATTGGAAATAGCGTTAATGTAAAAAATTGCCGAACCTGAACCTGTGGTAGCGGCGCCCTTGTCTGGACCATCACAGGGCCAATCATAACCATAAGCGGGCAATCCAAGAATTATTTTCTCTGGAGCACCACTTTGAGCGGAGAAATGTTCCACAGAATATACCAAATCATAGCTTTCCGATGGGTCATCCAAAGGGTCCACCGAACCGGTATATGGCGAACCACTCCAATGATAACCATATCCCATAATGAACATCGCATCGCAATAAAATTTCAATTGGTCGGTGAAATAGTTATCTCTCCAGTCCACCGATGGCAGGCAAATAGATAGCCAATATCCCGAACCACGAGCATCCAGACTTTCACGGAATTCCGCCATAAATGTGACTAATTCATCGCCGTAGCTGGAACTGGGATGTTCGAAATCGACATTAATTCCAGTTCCGCCACGGGAGAGCATCGCAGAAATCGAATTGGTAATACAATTCGCCCGTGATGTAGGGTTAGAAATAATCGTATTTATGGTGGCATCATCGAATACTGCGATACACAAATCGACAGGGACACCATTCGCCAATGCAGAATCCACCACCGATGCAGAATACCAATAATGAGAGTTGATAATGGAACCATCGGAACCGATAGTGCAATTGAAATATGCGATTCGGCTTATCAAGTCCCAGCGTGGACAATTATAACTTCGCTCCCAGTATGGAACAAATCCATACACTATGTGAGATAATGCTGTTATTTCTTTGGGAATTCTAATGGTTGCACCGTGAGCAAACACCGTATCCCCGAACATCATTTCTTGTTCGCGGTGAACAGAATATATTTCCTCCCCAAAATTAACACGCAGTGATGCCAATATGATTATAAGCAATATTAAATAGCGTAATTTCATTTCTGCTCCCATTTTTCATTTACCACTTGTAAAATTATATATGGAAATACTTAAATCAAGTTTTTGCTGTGCAAATCCTATAATTTAATTCTATGTGATTTGAGGAAACGGATTAGTGGTGTGCTTAGGGCAATTGAAACCGGAGAATAAATTAAGCATCCTTGATTCGACATATTAAATTTGCTTTCTGCTTCCCGGTTTTTCCAATGGTATTTTATTTTTGCACAATGGACAATCCTGGAGCGAATATGTATTCAATTCGAGTTTGAGCAATGAAATAAATGGCGCTTTGAATGGCAGTTCGTTATCACCGCTGCGGTCGATAATGGAAACTACCATAGTTGGTTCAGCGCCGAGCGATTTTAGTAATGAAAACACCTCGCCAGTGGATTTTCCAGTAGTAACCACATCCTCCACTATGACGAAATGTTCTCCTTTATTTACATAAAATCCTCGTCTCAAACAGGGTTTACCAGTATTGTCTTTTTCCACGAAAATGTGTTTTACCCCGAGACTGCGAGCGACTTCCTGCCCTATAACTATTCCGCCAATCGCTGGCGATGCCACTATTTCGGGAAGTTGGAATCCGGAATTTTTTATCTTTTCAGCCAGTTTTGTGCCTGCTATTTGCGCAAGGTGTGGATATTGCAATAATTTCGCGCATTGAACATATTTATCGCTATGCAATCCCGAGGACAGTAAAAAATGTCCTGATAGAAGTGCACCGGTATCCTCAAGCATTTTTTTCAGTTCCTGTTCATTCATTAGATAATTCTCCTCCATTTTCTTTTTTCCATTTTCTATCGCCATATTTCGAAATCATTTGATAAGACTATTTATTTTAAGTTTGGTTTTCTGGGCTTTATCTCGAGCCGCTTGAGCATAATCTTCATCACTGGAGGCATACAATATAGACCGCGCCGACACTATCATCGGGGGAAATGAATCCTGCGTAATTCCATATCTGACCGATTTTTCTATATCACCACCTTGAACACCGATTCCGGGGATGAGAAACGGTGAATATGGCGCTTTTTCTCGTATTTTACCGAATACTTCAGGGTGAGTCGCACCGACCACTAATCCGATTCTACTACCGAATTGCTCCGACCACCGGTTCGCATATTCAGCAACAGATAAATACATCGGTTCGTTATCTACCATTAGACACTCCAGGTCGGCGAAACTGGGATTGCTGGTAACACATAGCATAATTATCGCCAATCCTTTATTCATAAATGGGGCGAGTGTATCCTTTCCCAGATATGGATTAAGTGTAACCGCATCGGCGCCGAGCGATTTTGCGAATTCACTATATTTTTCTGCGGTGTGAGAAACATCATTAAATTTGCCATCTATAATCACCACAAGCTCGGGATAATCGGTCTTTATATGCTCGATTACATTGTGTAAAAGTATAATTCCATTTTTTCCCAATGCGAGATAGAATGCCAGATTGGGCTTATACCCGCACACCAAATCACTGGTAGAATCGATTATATCGGTAAGAAAAATTTCTATATCCACCACCGAGTTAGAAATCGTCGAAGGCATCGAATCGATTATGGGGTCTAATCCCACTATCAACGCCGACCGATTTTTCTCATAAGCATTATTGACATCGTTCCAAAAATCTTTTCCCATAATTCGATACTCCAGTGTTTTATATCTTATTAAAATAAATCTTATGACGATAATAAACAAGAAATAAAGTTCTTAAAAAATATTTTATTTATAATATTAAAAGAAAATGGCAAAAATTTCTTGACAATAATTGAATGTCCCCTATTTTGTATAAACTTTGGGTTCGTAGGCCTGTAGCTCAAGTGGAAGAGCATCGGTCTCCAAAACCGAGGGCTGGGGGTTCGAGTCCCTCCGGGCCTGATGATTATATTATGTTTTTTTAGGTATTATTTATAAATTTAAGGAGATTGTTGTGAAAAAATTGGTTCAATTTATAAAAGAATCCTGGATGGAGTTTAAAAAAGTCCGATGGCCCTCGAAAGGCGAATTATGGGGTTTGACAATTGCAGTAATTACTGCGTCTATTATTCTGGCGATTTTCACAGGAGTGATAGATACTATATTTTATAGATTGGTTCACCTGATACTCCCATAAATAAGGGAGATGAATTAACTATTTTCCGCCTTGGACATCTCGGGCGGTAATTTTTTGTTTTTTACAAAAAGAGTTATTATGACCGATGAAGAAAAAATTGATTCACAGGAAAATGTGGATATCGCAGAACCGGCACCAGAACAGCCCGATGCGCAATGGTATGTAGTCCATACTTTGACCGGGCAAGAAGATAAGGTGAAAACCTATATCGAAAATACTCTGGTAGATAAGAAACTGGACGATAAAATATTCGAGGTTATGGTTCCCACAGAGGATGTTATCGAGATGCGACACGGGAAAAGAAAGACAGTGCCTCGGAAATTTTTCCCAGGTTATATAATCGTTCGGATGGTGCTGAACAAGGACACCGAAGCGTTTATTCGTGGAGTCCCGGGAGTTACCAGTTTCGTGACATCGGGCGGGAATCCGGTGCCACTTTCGGAAGAGGAAATAGAATCGATAATGCAAAAAACTCAAAAGGAAAAAATGGCTCAAAAAGTGGAAATTCCTTTCTCGGAGGGTGACCCGGTTCGTGTTATCGATGGTCCATTTAAGGATTTCACCGGCGTGGTCAGTGAAATCAATCAAGAGCGCGGGAAAGTTCGAGTGATGGTCTCGATTTTCGGCAGATTGACACCTGTCGATGTAGATTTTATGCAATTGAAACCAGATAAAAAATAGAATAATGCGAGGTGAAATATTATGGCTAAGAAAAAAGTAACCGGAAAATTAAAACTGCAGATTCCAGCGGGGAAAGCGACACCAGCACCACCGGTAGGTCCCGCATTGGGACAGGCTGGAGTCAATATCGGAGAATTTTGTAAGAAATTCAATGAGCAAACTGCAAAGGAAGGCGATTATATTATCCCGGTAGAAATTACTATCTATGCAGATAGGTCGTTTACTTTTATTACCAAGACACCACCGGCATCGGATTTATTGAGAAAAGCAGCAGGTATAGAAAAAGGTTCTGGTGAACCCAATCGAGAGAAAGTTGCAAAAATTAAGAGAAAAAGAGTCCGAGAAATTGCTGAAAAGAAAATGCCAGATTTGAATGCGGTAGATATAGAAGGTGCGATAAAAATTATCGAGGGCACCGCTCGGTCTATGGGAATCGACATTGTAGATTAGATAATTATAATCGGGAATACCACACCCGGAAAGCAATTCAAATGTGGGAGCTTTTTTAAGGCGAAAGTAAGGAGGAAAAATGCCAAAACATGGTAAGAATTATCGAACCGCTGCGGAAAAATATGAGAAACTGAAACTCTATTCCTTGCAGGAGGCGGTCGAATTGGTCAAGGACTCGGCTTATGCCAATTTCGACGAGACTGTGGATATCGCTATGCGACTCAATGTGGACCCTCGACAC
>QNEG01000178.1 GCA_003645115.1 bacterium
ATCCCAAACCGGGTTCCAGCCGGTCCGGTATAAAATATGAGCCGGATTCGGTATCGTATCCGAACGGTCCCGCAAACGCACCGGGAAATAGTGATGAAGGAACTCCACCGGGATTGTGCACTAATAGAGAAAGCAGGTTCCAACCCGCTTCGACAGTCATGTTTTCTATTAATACATCTGGTGTACGCCAAACGATTGTTAGTGTTTCATTTGATTCCGCAATGTAATCACTGTCGGCGCGCATATCCTGAATACCGTTCAACATGAAAATGCCCTCATCGAGGTGCATGGGATTCCAGTGTATATAAACCGGAGCATCATTATCTACAATTACTGTCCATGTATTTACGGGTTCCATATCCCGGATATCTCTAGATAGTTTAGTAACCACGGGATGTTCGGGGTCATCCATATGGAACCATGCTGCTATATCGGTCGGTGGAGGCGGAATATATAACAGGTCGAATGTTGCATCATAAAGGTCATCGGCATCCGCGGCATTGCCGAATGAAAGTGTCGTGCGCCGCTGCGGGTCCGTTGTATCATCGAAACGAAGGATTTCAAGCCATGGCTCGAGGCTATACTCTATCATTACAACGCCGTTTGTCCATTCCGATTCAATCAATTCCGATATTACAGATGTTATTACCAGCGGAGAGAAATCGCCTCCCATCGCATCGCACGATACCGCAAAGCGGATTTTACCAAGGTTTGCTCCTGTCATTGTCGCGCGCGAATCCCATTCGAGTGTTATCGTCCAGTCATTTCCAGCGCCGGATATATTGCTCGTTGCCGGTGCCGGTGATACCAACGGTGTGAATGAAATCGGCTCCAAAATATCGCCGTTAACAGAAAAATTCACCACGAATGAATATGCCATAGCGCGTTCGAGCGAGTCTATTGCAATTATTATATCTATCGTATCGCATCCTGCTGCGGTTGTTTCAGGAAATGATAACGCTATGTCGCCGGTAGATATAATCGAGAAATAACATATATCGGACGACCAATTGCAGAACGAATCATCCATTGCGATATATACATACGCCGATTCGCAGAACACAGGCTGAGGTGTCCAATCTTCGGGAAATGAGCCGGCAAATGTATCCGCGCCATCGCAATAGTATATTATCAGTGTTTCCGGCGCAGCGGGAATAGGAAACATATCTATATTCGAATATGATACATCTAGGGTATCGCCGAAGAAAACCGTATCGGGAAAACAGTCAAAACTCAACTCGGGCGGTTTTGAATCTGCGGGTCCCGTAGCGGAAAGCACTCTCGTCTCGAACAGGTCGTTGAATTCGACCTTCACTGTTAAATCGGTCATTTCCAATCCCGGTATCTGCTCATTCAGCACCCATTGAAAACAATGTGTTCCCGTAACGACACTACCGAGGTCACCTGTATAATCCCGCAATGCGGTATCGGCAGGTTCGAACCAGGATATACCGCCATCGGTTGTTATCTCGAAGTCTATCGGCTGAGGCATATCATCGCATGTATTTATCACATAACATATTTCGACTATATCTTCGCCGTCGCAATCGGTTTCCTGTGCAAACCATATCGTATCGAATTCTGCGAGCGGGAGTGCTTCGGGCACATCTATGCAATAGTGTTCGGTAACTGTGGAATCTTCGGTGCATGTTACGATTATATCGTAACATTGTGTTGTTCCAAATGCGGTCGGCGGTATCACATATTGCCAGTTGATTATCTGTGTTCCACCGAATCCGGCAATCGACGAGAAATGCATCGGGTTGGGGTCTCCGCCGGAATATACGATGTCACATCCGGCGAGGTCGAGTGCGACGAACACATCGGTGATATCGTGGGTTTGCCCATTAGTAACGAGTACATCTATATCGACCGGATTGGGCGATACATTTCCACAATCGGATTCGAATGGTGGTGGTTCATGAGATATATCGATTCCGGTTCCAACAACACCGATGCCATAGTATGTTACAAATATCAATGAATCTCCGGGCGTGAGTGTTTGAGCATACCACTTAACCATTGTAGCGGAATCGCCAAACGGAGAACCTGTATCTACTATCCATTCGGAATCGCCATAACCATGTCCTACGGATGAACCCCATTGTCCATACCAAAATACATTCGGTGGATTTGGTGCAGCTTCGTATCCCGTGAGAATCCCGGTTGCTACAATATCTCCAGGTGCCGGTGGATATGTGTTTTCGTATGCGTGCCATATCGGTGGTAGTCCAACATATGTTGTGTCAAAAAATATTTCCGCGATGCCGGTATATCCGAAAGCTGTGGATATATCTGCTGCATCGTTCCAGTCCAGCATCGTGTCGTAATAAACGATACATCCCACATCGTGTTCGGTGGCATCGGCACATGTGATTACCGCTTTGAATTTGATTTGTTCGCTATCACCGGGAATCGACCCGAGACTGACGGGGACAATTTCCTGCCGGATACTAACACCGTGCCAATCATCCCATACAGCAAAAACCGTATCGCCAGCCATGTAACTCGACGAAACTGCCGGTAGGTCGTCATTGGTTTTTCCCTCATATCCATCGACATAATACAATGCCCATTCGGTTCCGGGCGATTCGGGCCAAGAATATGTCAATCTCATATAGCCGCCTGTGCCAGATGGGTCTCCTCCCTCATCGAATTCACCACAACTTTCATCGACATCCGCGGTAACATATCCGTTCGATGTTGTAAAATCCATCGGTTCCAATGCTCTTGCCAATGCCGCCCTGGACATAGAAGCGGCATAGTCAGCTTTCCATCGCCGATATGCCTCCTCGTTTCCAATAGTCTCGGGAATGGCTGCGCTGTCGCAAAAAGCCGCAACAGAAAGAGCGAGAGCAGTGAAAATGACAAATCTTTTCATCATTTACCTCCATTTTGATATTCTGCACAAATTACAATATATAATAATATATATTATTATATCAAATGGAAAATTTGCTATTTCTTAATTATTTTGCAATTATAGATTTGAGAAATAGGAAAAGGAAAAACCGGGAACATATATCGTTCCCTGCATAAAAACACATATTAGACAGGTATCGTGCTACTGGAGAACCTGTTCCAAAATCCGCTTTCTATATTATTGCGACCCATTCTGCCGCGGCTGGATAGCATAGTAATCATTTCTTTAACACATCCGTGAGATTGCTCCATCTTCCCGATTAGTTTTAATTCCCCCGAATAGCATTTTCAGCTATTCTTCCGCAGGAACCCATAATATGCCGTTCCCGATAGGCATAATCCAGTATCCTCTACCGGGGAACAATGTATCTGGAACAAAATATCCTGCGGTCGGGTCATATCCGAACATGCCGATTATTTCAGTAGATGGTTCTATTGTAATAGAATCTACCCAAACCGGATTAATTGTCGCTCCGATGAGATTCCATCCCGTACTCACATCTCTTCCGTATCGCTCGATAGGCACGCCCACGGATGGAATTTCACCCGACTCCGTGTAGAAAAGCCAATACCCATCGCCGGGTTCTATCCGGTGAGCGAGATAATACGAACCATGCATAGTATCGTATCCATAGGGACCCGCAAATGAACCGGGGAATATCGATGCCGGTTCACCACTTGGATTATGATACGGCGTGGACAATAAATTCCATCCTGCATCGAATTCGACCACATCGGTCGAAAATTCCGGCAGGTCCCATGTTATAGTGAGCGTTTCCATCGGCGATGCATAATAGTCCGTATCCGCACGCATATCCTGTATTCCATTGAGCATATATATTCCTTCGTCCAAGTGTTCACCGTTCCAGTGAACATACATATCCGCTTCTTCATTTGTTACTGCAATCCATGTATTCACCGGTTCCATGTCGCGCACATCACGCAAAAGCTTTGTTATTGCGGGATATTCTGCATCGTCCATATGAAACCATACATCTACTTCGCTCGGCGGAGGAGGCATATACAACAAGTCGTATGTCGCATCGTAATCATCGCTCGCACTCGCATGGTTACCGAACGACAGCGACCGGCTAAGTTCCTTGCAATCAAAATGGATTAAAGCCAGCCATGGTTCCGGAGTATAATCCACAATCGCTACGCCGTCGTTATAATAGAAATCCACAAGGTCGGCGGTGATAGTATCGATATCGAGTACGGAGAATTCTCCACCCATAGCATCGCAGTCTATTAATACGGTTAGTATCCCCATCGCTGTTCCCGACAGGATTTGTCTTGCATCCCAGCCCATATACAGTGTCCATGAATTACCGGAACCCGACAGCGATAATGTATCGGGCACAGGAGTAATAAGTGGAGTGAAATCCAGTACATCGATAATATCTCCATTCACATTTAAATCCATTTGCACTTCTGATGTGAACGGCAGAAGTAGTGAGTCGATGGTGAGTATAATTTCGACCGTATCACAGGGCATAACGGTGGTATCGGGAAAAGATACAGCCATCCATCCAGCAGCCATAGCGATAAAATCGCATGTATCGTATCCCCAATTGCAAAATGAATCGGGAACTGCAATCGCTATGAATGCACTATCGCAAGCTACGAGGGGTGGTGTCCATGTCAGCATATCATCGGTTAAAAATGTATCCGTTCCTTCGCAGTAATAGATAATAATCGAGCACTGTTCCGCTGCATTGGGAAACATCTCGTCTATTTCCCATGCAAATGTTATCGTATCGCC
>QNEG01000179.1 GCA_003645115.1 bacterium
ACAAAATTGGGGAAAATTAATCCCTCAAAATAGTAACCCCTTGATTATCAATAACTTAATTTTCGGGAATCGCTAAAATTAACCAAGAACTGTCAAAGTCGGGAAAAAAAATATTGTATTTGAAATAAAACCGCATCCTTTAGGTTGCAGAACCACAGATGAACGCAGATGGGAAAAATTGTTATCCAAGTGGACATCCTGTCAGTTCGGGATGAATAAGGAAACAATTTTATCTAACGATCCCCAGTTCGGAATATTCAAAATAAAATATATCAAAAATCATACCCGAATTTCAATGATACGAATTGCGTATTAAGATTAGATATTCCCCACATAGTCTTAAACGGACCGATAGGAGTTTCTATCCCTATACCAACACCAGCACTCCAGATAGTCTTTGTTTTTTCTGGCGGCTGGTCCTTGGTGAACAAATTCCCCATATCTACGCCGGTGATTATATAACTTCGCTTCAATCTTTTTCTGAGATTGATTCTGAACCTGATACCAGCGGAAAGTAGCTGGTCTGCGCGCATTTCATCGCCACGAAAACCGAGGAATTCTTGGTTGGAGGATATGTCGAATTGTTCGAAAAATGGTGGAGTCCCTGCGATATATCCGCCTGCTCCCCATCCGAATATGGTGAACCACGCGAGTGTTCTATACATTCCTACTCGACCAAAATATTTGGTGAAAGATGTCTCGCCACCCAGTATATCCTGACTGGTCTCGAACATCAGCGAGGTAAATTCTCCAGTGGTGGGGAACTGACGCTTATCGTATGTATCCAATCTCATCCGAAATTTTAGTTTATGCACAGTGTAATGCTGGACAGTATCCTCTATTCTATCTGGAGTGATACTGATATTTCTGGTTTCCAGTTCGGCCGATAGGGTTCCGAATTTTTTCAATTGAGCACCGAGAGTGAGCATTGCACCCACCTGTTCTACCCAATCGCTTCGCACTATCTCGAAATCTGTCCAATGGTCGAATTTTTCTCGCTGATACTTCGCAGAAATACTGGATGTGATAAGAGTTTTCCATATTCTGTCGGCATTGAATGATATAATTGCATTCTGTCGTCTTCTACCGCCAAAACCCTCTGCACCTATACGAAAAGCTGTCCCCAGGAAATTATCATCGAAAATGCCCAATGCAATCTCTGCATCGTTTATATTATCATATCGAATTCCGAATCGTAAAGCATAATTAGGTTTCTCGGACACCTTAAATCGCAAGATTAGACTATCGGAATTTTTCTGCAATGCAAAACTGACCCAGTGAAATAAATTCGTAGAATATAGCGAATTAATACTCTCGCCGACTTTGTCCATATAAAATACATCATTTTCGTCGATTGCGAGATTACTTTCCAATACCCATCGTCTGGTGCGGGTATTCCCTTCGAATTTGATAGCAGAGATTTTTCCAAAATCCAGCACCGCATAGAATGTATCATTCTGGACGAACGAACTGTCCAATTGTGCCACAGAATATCCGATGTGGCGAATTCGGTCGATTAGGGAATCCATAATTTCATAGCATCGTGTATAGTTTTTCACATCCTCTATTATACAATCGATATTTAAATTTTGGAGTATCCTATTATTGCTATCATTGTGAATAACTTTCATACATTGAAATTGTGAACCTGAATTTGCCCAGATATGTGCTATTGTTTTTTCGTTCGCAAGGTAAACCGAACAGCCCGATTCCGTGATATATCCCTGTTCGATTATTCTGTCTGTGATTTGTTTCAATAGACTATAGTTATATTCTCCTGGAGAAAGAGCGATACCCATAGACTGCGGAATGTCTATCACAAAAGAATCCACATAGAAATTGGAGTCATCGGTTTTGTGTTGGTTCATCGAACCCAGCAATTGCGGCAATAGTTTTCTGGCACTTTGCTTGCCGATTTCTATCAATTCATCTATATTATCGAAATCTGTGGAGCGTCTGCCGTTCAAATTCGGTTCTATCCACACATCAGAAATTTCTTTTTCCCACCGGATAATATCTTGTTGCATAATAGTGGTGGCTTGTTCTGCCACATCGGCAGCATTATTTAATCGCGCTGGCTCGATAAAATCTGCGGTGGTGTTGACTGCGATAATTGTTTTGCAATTCATATCGGTAGCGATTTCGACTGGCACGGGCATTTTCAATCCGCCATCGACGCAAAGTAATGAACCATAAGGGAATGGAGTGAATATCAATGGCACACCGACCGATGCTCGCATAGCTTCTGCTAGATTACCTTCATCTATTAACACTACTTCGCCATTTCTTATATCGGTGGCTACACTACGGAATGGGATTTTTAGTTTATCGAAATCCTTACCAAACAAAATAGTTGCAGGATTGGTTAGTTCGGTCAGTATGTCCAGCAATCTTTGAGCAGAGATATATCCCGATGGGATAAACGGTTTCCCTGCCTGGAAACGAATAGTAAGGAAATAATTTTCTGCAATTTCGCGCTGGGTCAAAAAAATAGATGTCCTTTCCGATGCATCGGAGAATAGATTTTCCCAATCTATGTTCATCGCGAGTGATTCCAATTCCTGTGGAGAGTATCCAGCGGAATATAGACCACCGATAATAGAACCGATACTGGTTCCTATTACTATATCAGGAGAGATACCTATACTATCTAAAATATTCAAGACACCGATTTGAGCGAAACCTCTGGCACCGCCACCAGAAAGAACCAGCGCAATATCACAGTCCGAGACCGGACCTCTATCTCGGCTGATATGCTTATGTGGAGTGGAATGAATCACCAGTGTAGCAGAATTGATAATGGCTGAAAATATGATAACCGATAATATAGTTATTAATTTATTCATATTCATATTGTAGTCCCGAAAATTAATGTTGCAGGCGGACAAAATTTGCCCGCCCACATTTTAGCACCTTGATTAAAAAATGATTAGCCATCGGATTTTCTGAATTTATCCAATGCTCTTTGAGCCTTCATTCTGACGAATTCTGAATTATCCCACAGAGCGCGTTTAAGCATATTCGCTACTTCCCAATCTCCTCGAAAATATCCCAATGCCTCGCAGGCAAAACCTCGCACATAGTGATCCTGAGCCTGAAGTAATCTTTCCAGTGTGGTCAATGCTTCTTTCATTCGAGTAGCACCCAATAGCACTATAATATGATACTTCTCCAGCGGCTTTGCGGAGTCTATTTTCTCCAATGCTAATCGAAGCAATTTTTCGGTGCCGATTTTCGCCAGAGCAGATTCTGCGGTATATCTAACCGAATATACAGAATCATCCAGTAATGTAAATAATTTATCGATGGCTATTGGAGATTTAATTTTTCCCAAAGAGAGAGCAGATTTTCTTCGCACCGATGGTATAGTATCATCGAGAGCATCGATTAACACTGGGACTGCGCTGGTATCATTAAAACTGCCCAGTGCTCCACAGGCTGATGCACGCAAACCGATACTGCCGTGTCTGGCAGAGACCATCAGCGATGGCAATGCGCGTTTATCTCCAATCCTGCCCAGTATTGATGCTGCCAGTGAAGCGATTTTGTCATTGGTATCGGCGAGTGCCTCGATTAGATGTGGGACTGCTGTCTCTCCGATATCGCGCAATGCTCGTTCTGCTGTCCGAACCTTGCGAATATTCTTCCTTCCCAGTTGGGTAATCAAATATGGGACTGCATCCTCATCGCTTTTTACAAGTTTCTCATAAGCCTTTTCTCTTTTTTCATATAGTCTAATATCTCCGGCGGATGCCAGTAGATGCCAGTGTCGAATTTTCTCCTGAGATACTGCGCCAGCCGTCGTAATTCCCACAAATAAAATTACGGTAAGTAATATTTTATTTTTTGTATAATATTTCATCTCAATCATTTGTGGTTATTCTCCGGCGGAACTGGTTTATTATATAAACATTCCAATTCACCGGAGCGAAATTTCATCCAGATTTCTTTATTTTCTGGTGGCATAGCGGACTCCAGAAATTCCAGCATCTCCTCCAACCAATCCAATTTCTCCTCGGCAGATAAATTATATAGCCGGATTAACTCCCATTTTGTATATGTATTATGAATTCTTCCTAAATGTTTCATTTCTTTTTCTCCTGTATTCCTTTCAATATCTCCAATGCCTCGATATCCGCAAGATCCTGACTTCTTGCACTTTCTTTCTTTAAATAAATTAAATCATCTAATGAAACAACAGGAACAATTATTCCATCTCCCACATCAAAATCGATTCTTTTCTGGTAAGCTTCATCAAAATCAAAGGGTTCTGTGACAAATATATCTATTTCACCGAGTTGTCTATCGGATGGATATACTCCTAATACTTTCATTCCTTTTTCCTCTATCCATCTATTTCTTATTTCAGGGTCAGCAAATTCTTTAATATTTATCGGGACTTTAGGTTTATAGCCTAATTTCTCTAACGCCTTGACAAGTAATAAAATATTTTCTTCTGTTAAATTAACTATGATATCAAGGTCAGCAGTGGTGCGCAAAACTCCATAAAGATTAACTGCTACACCACCCACTACTAAATATCTGACTCCACATTCGTTCAGTGTCTTGAATATATTTCTAAAATATCCCGCCAATTATTCACCTAATCAGTCTTTTTTAACTGTATTGTTATTTTTGTTATCATCTTTTTTAGCATTCTGCGCAGCCTGGGCTTTAGCC
>QNEG01000180.1 GCA_003645115.1 bacterium
ACACTCGAGTTTTGGCAAATTTATAGTCGAATTCCGCCGGTGCATATTTAGAAAACACATTACTTAATTTTCTATTACTATTTTTGCTAATTGAAAATTCAACTTTGGTCCCCTTGAAAAAATTTGTTCGTTTCACAAAAATATCATCTTTATTATTGTCAAAAGTAAGGATAATATTATGAGATTTTAAGGAGAACTTATCGGCTACTTTCGAGGAAAAAAAGATGCCTTCTCCGGAATGTCTTTCCGCCATAGTAGTGGACTTACCTTTAATAAGTTCACCGATTGCGGAATACTCGTCATCAAGAGTGTATTTATCATAAATAGAATAAAAGACTCCAATCCCATAATCTCTGATTGAAAAATTTAAGTTATAATTATCCAGCACAACATTTACTCGACATATTTTCGAATGCGAATGTTCGATGGAATTATTCAACATCTCTGTGAACCCATATTCTACTATATCTAATACATTTTTCTTTAACTTTCTTTTTAGGTTGAGAAGTAATGATATTTCATTGAATACAATATCTTCTTGAAGTCCGGATAAAAAATATTCCCTTTCTATTTTTTGCAGTTGTTGTTTGTGGTCGCTTTTTTGGGAAATGTGGTAGGTAACTCCCTTGGTCACACCTTTTTTTATGATTCGACCACTTTGGATTAACCTTTTTATATGTTTGTTGAGTGCCTGTCTGGATATATCAAAATATTCGCAAAGTTCTTTTCCGGTGGCGGTTCGATGTTCTCTTATATATTGGAATATTTTTTCTTTTGTGTTCATAAAAATAAATATAATTATTGTCAACTTATTGTCAACTATATAAATATTTTTATTGTAAACCAGTTAATGGGGAAATGCACAGTTTGAAATTGCCAACTTCGACCAAGCGAGAACTATTATTCCCAATCGATAACTGTGTCCGTGAAATGATAAATCATCGGGAACATTTGCTATCATATTAGTTTTACTAAATAATTGACCAGAAATCCCACGAACATAGCGGATAGGACACTGGCAAAAGTTCCGATTAGATAATATTCTGCGAATTCTCTTCCTTTCAGATTTTCGAACCGAGCAATAGATTTTGCAGTGAACACAATCGCTATTCCCAAATATTGATTAAGAATAACCAGAGTAAGCACAAAAATTCTCTCCAGCGCACCGATAATGTTCCCAGCTTTTTCCAGTCCACTTTCGCCGATAGAATCACGATATTTACGAAGTATGGATTTTACTATCCAGTTGCACACGAAAATGGACACAATATAACCAGATAAATATATTAACAAAATCCTCCAGTCCATCTATAACTCCTATCCACAATGTTTTATTATTACAATCGAATTATAAAGAATAATTGCTTTACTTTTCACTTTATTAATTTCGCCAATATTCTGTCGTTAGTCATAAATGCCTAACACTACTGTCGTTAGTCATAGTTGTCTATAAAAAATAAGCATTCATTATTTTTTAATTGTAATCAACGATAACAACCATAATTGGTTGTAATCAACGATAACAACCATAATTGGTTGTATTCTTTTATATTAACTATCATAATCAATCTATTTCCGGGATAAAATGTCCCTAATAAGAGCCTCGCTCTCCTGTAATAGATTCCAATTTCCTGCGTTAATTATTTTATTTGCATTCTGTTCTGTGATACCGAATTTCTCTCCTACTTTCTGGTAAGTTAAATGAGAATTCATTCTATAGAATTGAACCAGTTCACGCTGTCTTTGTGTCCAGGAATTTTCTATAAATTCCACCACAAGAAACAATGTATTTAATATTTTATCATCCAGATTGGGTTCTGATTGATCGGGGTCGGTGGATTTTACATAAATTCTTCGGTTTTTCTTTTTGCAATATTCGAGCACCTCCCTGGCGCGATAGAATGCTGTCCCGCGCATACCAAAATTGTCATCGAATGGCTTTTCTATATCGCCGAAACCGATTGCATAATAGAAATTAGTTTCCAGTGTATTCACCAGATGCACATAAATATCATATACTTTTTCTGGAGTTTTTAGTGCACCTTGAAATTCATCTCCCGCAGTGGGGTGAAGTGGAATCATTATATTATCAGAATATTTTTCATTCACCATTTCCAGTGTATCCTGTAGTGAAGAAAACACTTCGACCCAATTGTCCATTTCACGAGAACCTTTTATATCGCCGATTATGGCGCATCTGAGTGCCATATCATTCCTCGGTGTATTACAAAATTTCTACATACATAAACATTATCTGTCCAAAGGACGACTTTGTCAAATAAAATAAGGAGGTATTGTTATGAATTTTTTGCTGGAAAGACTAATCGAACTCGGCGGTATCCCGTTGATTATGCTGATAATCGGTTATCTGACGGGAAGATATTTAAAACCCTGGATACATAGTTCTGATGAGCGTCTCTGTCGAGCTCAAGAGATAGCACTTATCGCCGACAGAATCACCGATGAAATGATTTTACTATTCCCTGAGCAACGATGGGATAATTGGCTGAACGACGCAGTAGATAAATTAATCAAGTCCTGCAAACTAAAAGATGCCGATGTAGCACATCGTGAAATCGCAACTCAAATTCGTAAAAAACTGGGAAATGAATAATTTTGACAACTCACATACAATTGCCAGTATCACCGCAATTCATACTGCGGTAGCGCAATTATTCTGCAATACTCCTGAAATATCGAAGAGTGATTCGAGCAAATGCGATATCGAAAAATATGGGCGGTGGTTCGTTTCTGCCGCCCTATTTAGAACTAATCTGAATCCAAATTATGATTACAACGGAAAAAAGGGGTTATTCGCAATCAGAGAACAGACATTCCGAAGTCTGTGCAAAAATGTCAGTCGAATACTCATTCGTTTGGATGATAAATTTCGCATTTTGTTGGATAATGAAAACATTTTCGACCCACTGGCAAATTCCATAGCCACAGCTCGTTATATCCAATGGGCAATCGAGAAATACTCATCGCTTATCCAGGATGAAAAAGAACGATTCTTGTTTGCATTCATAGCACTGGATGAAGGTTATTTCAGGATAAAGAGAGCGATGGAAAGTATTGCGAGACCAATAATTTGAAAAGTGAAAATATTTCATCGATTACTCCAAAAAATGTATAATAAAATTATTCCATATTTATTAGGATTGCTCGATATTAAATAAAATACTCACCGATTCAGGCTTTGGAAATTTGACACTTCCAATGAAAAAACTTTTTATCGAGGATGAAAAATCAGAAAAATAACTGAACTCCGACTGCACCACCTGCGGTTATTCCCCAGATATCGCCGGTGCCAGACCATAGATGTTCTTCCACAGTAGATTGGGTGCTAACTCGTTCGGATATATATTCATATTTCAAATCCGTGCCCATAAATAGACCACGCGCACCCAATTCACCGTATATAGCGATGTGTCTGCTGGGACGATATCGCAATCCGAAAGAGACCGATGCACCCAATTGATAAAGTCCACTGAAATATGGACTTGGTTTTCCCTCATTATCTGTCTCCAAACTGAATGTAACCGTGCCACTGGTATCATAATGAGTTATATCCTCTGTATATTTATAACTGAATATTGGAATCGCCCAGAATGTGCCTATATCTATATATGGACTCATTTTCTCGGTGGGAATGAAATACATCTTAATTCCCAATTCTGGTTCGATAAAATATGCCCGCAAATCCAAAGAATATGCATTCTGTTCTGCCAGATAGGTAAAAGTATCTATGGTGCGGTATTTATCCACCGTAGCGAATAAATCCTCGGATGTAGCTGATATATTGGCACCAAAATAAAACTCTATCCAGTGGAATTTGGAGGAGAAATGTGGAGCTATAGAATTACCGGAAAATTTCAAGTCGATATTATATTCCCAACACCACACACACCCTCCAGGAGCAAAATATACACTACTAACATCATCACAATACAATAATGAAAATAATATTAATATTAGAAAAATAACGGTAATTCTAATAGGACTACTTATCATTCTAATCCTCCCTCCTGAATAGGTGGGTTTTGACGGGGAAGTGACCTTGGCGGTTTTATTTTCGGTTTGCTCGAACTATCAGAAGTGGTATCATCTGTTTTTTCGGTATTACTATTAGTTTGTCTGCGAGTAGGCATTTCGGTTGGCGGTCGAGTAACTGTATCCACATTGGAACTTTCTATTCTTTGCCCATAAACCGAACTCACTCCCGACGGCGGTGGAATATATCCCTCCGATAATAATTGAAGAATATTTTGTCTGTTTATATCCATATATTGTTGATATGAGATTTCGAATGGTTTCAATTCGAACCCATTAACAGAAATTCGCAATGCCGATGGATTAGAAACCTCCAGATAAATAGAATTTTTCACTCTCCAGGTCTTGGTCTCTCCTCGTTTCAATATTCCCTCGAATGCTTTCCTAGTATGGTCGATTTCCACATAAATTCTGACACCCTCTCGTGCATTAATCTGGAAAGTCAATGATTCGGCTACCGATAGTGCTTGAGCGGCATTCACACTGTCTATTGGAATTCGTATCGCTTGCGAGATATCCTCATCGGTGGGAACCGCCGCAGCTTTCTGGATAGTAGTATCGCCAAGAACCGCCGAAGTAACCGTCTCCGGTGTATCAACATTATTCCCGATGGAAATTATTAATAC
>QNEG01000181.1 GCA_003645115.1 bacterium
ATCTTAGCCATAATATCCTCCTTACCAATATTTTGAATTTTACTATTAAATTGAATGAAAATTCTTCGAGGGCAAGGTATTTTTAAAAATAAGTATAAATCACACCAGCACTGCGTGCTTGGTTATTGTTTGGTCGCCGAAAGTAATAGAACCCCAGATACGCGCAGATATACACAGATAAAGATTTCTCCTCTCTTGGTTCCTCGAAATAACATATCTAATGTTTTTTCCCATCTTTATTCATCTGTGTCTATCTGTGGTTAACTTATGTTCTGTTTATAACACAAATTTTCCGAACCATAATTTAAAGATTGTCTGAACCCTCACGGATATGATTTCTGGTGCTGAGAACTCGGGTTCAGTGCATTCTGTATCCTTTCCTTGTTTCCGTTTTTTAAACAGAAATGGCTTAAAGTGTGGAGGATTAAATCCAGTAATTCTGACCACTTATTTTATTAAAATTATTCGCTCGATCACACTGGCTTTCGAATCGGATATTCTGACAAAATACACCCCACTGCTGAAATTGGACATATCTAAACGAATTTTATGAGTTCCTGGGCGATATGAACCGCCGGCGATAGGGACAGATACTATATGTCCGGAGATATCCAGCACCTCGGCGCGAATTTGCCCGCTCTCTGCAATATCGAATGTGACCAAAGTAGTAGCATTGAACGGGTCGGGATAATTAGGATATATTTTCAGTGCAGTAGGTTTTACAGATACTTTTTGGTCTATATGAACAGTGGCATCGTAAAGAGTTCGCATACCCCAACAATCCCAGGCGAATGATGCCCCTGCGATAGAGTCGCCGGAAAGTGATAAAAATGGCGCCACAGTGATATCCTTGGTTATAAATGAACCAAGATGAGCAGTATATATTCCCGGTTCCTCGATATAAATATTATGTATTGGGAATTCGAAGCCTTCAGCCATAATTTGCAATGTGCCAGGAACAGGAACATCCAATATATTCAGCCACAGTTCCATATCTTCCCAGAAAATATTGTTGTCCATTTCGCCCATAAACATATCCAGTTGTGCGATACCAAAACCTCGTGGGCAGATATATCCAGGCATTTGCTCCAATCCAAAACCGTCCAATCCAGCATTGTCGAGATATAAATAATCTCCGATGAGATAAGGATTAAATTCTGCTATAGAACTATCACGCCAGCCGAATGAGATATTGGCATAGTCGGGAACATTGGATGGCGATTCATCATAAATGACTGTCTGTCGCGACTCTACCTCGATAGTAGAAGTCCCCCAGCGATTATCATAATGAATGGCATATCGTCCTGTTCCGCTGGAGTTGATTACTCGACGCTCATTCCCTGCCGTATAGCCGTGTGAACCGGGATTATTCCAGTTCCAAATTCTAACTCGCACCCATTTATTCGGTGGCGGCGATGATGCCGTATCTACATATACAGTGATATTTCCGCAATTCATACCAGTGGCGCTATCAGGAAACCTGACTACTATTTGGTCGCCTGGGGGAACATTTACGAATAATGTCTCGCAATAAGTGGATAATTTTTGTTTTTTAAATATGACACCGCTACCATCGGCGTGAGTGGCTTCTCTGGTGCTATCGGCGACCAACGAGTCCCGTTTACCAGCTAACCGGTTTCGATTGGCAGGATTATTATTTTGTCTATACCAGTTTCCATCGCCAGCATATTGTGAACTGCATACTGCCGAAGTTCCCGCATCCATACAGGCTATAATATCATTATACCATTGAATCAAGTTGCGTTTTCTGGGCAATTGATTTCGCAGCCATTCGCGATAAGCTTCCTGCGCCTTTCGCACAGCTTCATCATAGGAATCGCCTGCTGCCAGTCGCTGAAGTTTTTCATCCAAATATTTATCCCAAGGTGCTGCATCGGTTCCATAAGCGGGGACACTAACACCAGCATCGGCATTACCTCGAACTACTGTGCCACCCTTTGGGCGCAAGCCATTGCGAAGAACTACCGCTGTGGAACCGCCGTAGCATTGAATAAATTCATCGATAATTTCCAGTTCTGTGCTATCATTGGAGGAATCGATTATCATTTGCTGGAATGTGAGTAATGTCTCGGCGGGCAAAGTCCTTCGCGCATAACTGACATCGTCCCATATCCATATTCCGCCGCCGGGCAATCCGTGTTCATCGAATAATTTCTGCACTTTCGCCTTTTTCCCTGCGCGATGACATTCTGCTACTTTTCGCGCAATTTCCTGATGTGCGGAGCGAATGTTATTTTTATCACACGGCGAAAGCTCCGTGCTGGGAAGACTATCCGGTTCTCGCGAAATGCCAGCAAAACCGTATAATGCATAAATATTTTCCGGACAATATCCATTGTCGATTTTATGCCGATACATTTTCAATAGTTTTTTCCAATGACGCATTTTCTCACCGCCACTGACTATTAAAGCAAATTTGCAGGAATCGCATTCCAGAGCCTCCTCGTCGTATTCATCTATGCGAAACATCGAACCAGCATCGCAATCTCCAGGCAGAATCAATGTCCAAACCAGGACTTCCAGAATGACCAATGTATCCCCAGCATCCAGTGTATCGTTTTTACTCACTATTGCCTGCATCTCGATATATCCGCCGCATTCGGCATTACCGGATGGTATAACTCCGGTGAGTTTTGCCTTGCTATGTTCTGGCATCGGTTCTTCTCGTGTCCAGGTGTAGTAAAAATGCACCAGCATAGAATCATAAGGACTGGTAAAGTCCCCCGATACACAAATCGTATCGCCAAGCAATGTGCTCAAATTTGCATACACTTCGGGAATTTCATAGCATTGTGCATCGGCTGAAGAAAAAGAGAATAGAGTCAATGCAATGGTGACAAAACATCCGAACAAAAGTCTGCTTTTCATAATACCCTCACTTAAGTTAGATTAAACATTATTTAACACACATTAATATTTGTTAAAAAAATTCAAACGCAAGCAATTTTTTAAATAATTTTATTTTCTGCCATATACCCAATGGGTGTCGAATGGTGTGGTTATTTGAATTTGATTGTCTCGGTAATGTTGTTTAAACAGTGGATGAACCCACAATGCCACCGGGAAAAACACAGAATTCGGTGGTAATTTGTCGGCATTTTCCAGCAGAATGAATGCTTTGCGGTCGGTGAAATTGGCATAGTTATCACGAGTCACTATAATATCGGGTCGAATTTTCCCCAGGGAATAATCGAAATCCCATTTATTATGACCGACCAAGCCGGGATGTGCTTTGGTTCGAGCTATATGGCGGTCGTTCTTGCCCAAAAGGTCGGCATATCGAAATCGAGGCAGCAAAAACGGTATAGTGCCAGCCTCGAATGTAGCGATTATAGTATTTTCAGGCAAACCCAATTCCCGTAATGATTCAGCGATAGAAGCTCTATCCACCCGATTTGTATCGGGACCGTAGAAATCATCCAGTGATGATACCGCCCAGAAATATGAAAATCCTAATATCAAAAAAATCATTGCAGATATTACAGCCTGTTTTGTAGATAAATACTTATTTAGCGATAAGTTTTGTAGAGATATCCATTGCAATATGAAATGTAATCCAGCGGCAGCTATGAATATAATAATCGGTAGGATTGGGAGTAAGAATCTGGAGTGAGGGAATGCATCACCGCCAGTCCAAATTATGTATGATATCCAGATTATCGATAATATACTTATCGCAACTATTTTTTTTCGATGAACTTTTTGCCTAATTCCAAAAATCACCCCGATTATAGCGAAGCCTAAAATTGGCAGGATACCATCCACCCAGATTGTCTCGGCTAAATATGAAAATCCCTGTGTCAATGATTTTGCGGAGTTGGTTGCCTTGAGATAATATGTATTGGGAAGCCAATCGCCATAATATAGCCGATGTGCGATTATGGACAAAATTACCACAATTCCCGATATTATTATGGCGCGGACGAAATTCTTTTTTCTATTCTGGGGAACTGTTCCCAACAACAATGAAACTATCGGGAATATCATCAATAACACTAAAGCATCCGGGCGGACTATGAATGCCAATGTCAGCCAGATTGGCGACCACACTATTTTTTTGCTCTCGCTCGAAAATAATGGAATTAATGCCAAAGTAATAAGCAAAGTCTGCAGTGGTGTTTCGAATCCGTGGACAGACCAGAATAGCAATGGTATGGATACAGTGAGCCATCCTGTCGATGCGAATGCACAAAACAATCCATATTTTTTTTGGATAATTAAAAATATTATCCATAATATGGCGAGATTTATAAGTAAGTTTATACATAATACCGGGACAGCGCTAATACGAAGTGGCAATCCGAATAGCATTGTCGATGCCATAATCAGTGTCCAGCCGGGATTGGTGATTCCCATAACTCTGTTCCCACTTTGCCAGACCAATTCTCCATTGTGAACTAAATTCCACGCATATTTCATAGAAATCATAGCATCGTCGGCGAGCAGAACATATTGCCTCCCATCGAGGCAAAAAGTTTGTTCAGCCACTGCCCAGATAAATAATAATGCGTGAATAAAAAGCAAAATTATCAACCAGAACTTGTATTTTTTGGAAATAGTATCATTCATAATAAATATGATTTCCCAAGCGATAATTTATCATTATTTAATATAATTGCGGGCAGTATGGATAAAAGTATATTCC
>QNEG01000182.1 GCA_003645115.1 bacterium
GGGATAACACCGAATTTTCCAATTTATTAGCCGCCCGATTGTATTGTTCATCCTCGATTTGCGAATCAGCTTGCTGCATCCATTCGCATAATGACAGGCGACGGTCATTGGGTTCGTTACAAAAATCCTCACACGGCAAGTCGGTTACAGTATATGCAATTTCGAATAATTGTTGCTCAAAATCGCTGGTGGGTTCACCGAATGGGGTAAGAAGTATTATCCGAAATATTTCATATACTGTCTGGTAAGCATCTGCGCCGGCTCCATCCTCGACCCAATCATTGTCTCCCGAACCATCACAACCATCATCGAGCCGTTCGAGCAACTGGACCAATAACAATGTCGAAGCCGCTTTAGTGTTGCCATCGGACAAAAATTCCACAGCATCTTCCAATTTCTCTCCCATAACTCGCCTGCGGTTGTTAGCATTACCATCGAATACATCATCGGGGAGCGAGTCGAGTATGGTGATTACTGAATCTGCCCATTCTTCGGCGGCTTCACCCGGTTCGATTTTTACATAAAATTGTCCGGTAAGTGTATCTGGTAAAGGATTGCCACGGCTATCTTCTGCGGAGAGAAGTTGACATCTCACCCGGAATGTATTCCAACTCGGTTGTGGGGTGAAAGTGAGAAACCCAGTCGATTCATCGAATGAAAGTGCTGGCGAAGTAATATCGTAATATACTCCATTAACCTGCATTAGTATAGAGCTTTGGTCAATCTCTGAGTCATCTATTAGTTGAATGACAATCGATGCAGTGTCCTCAGCCCAGCGTGTCGTATCGGGAGAAAGCCAGATAGCCGTGGGTCCGAGTGTATCCATCGCTTCCTCAATTATTATCCGTTGGTTCGCTTCGATATCGTATAACACGGTTTTCTGACCAGTGGTCCATTGGACTATGACAGAATCTGCATAATGACGGTTTCGCAAACCAAAACCCAGTATATTACCGTTCTGTGAGCAGAAATTCCCACCGCCATTAATTTCTTGCATTAAATATATATTCCCTGCATATACAGAGACTCGCACTCCGATACCAGTAGTATTAGTCTTTCCGGGAAGCCCTGCGCCGATTGCTTTTACCTGAAGCCAATTATTATCTCCACCCATATTTTTATATAGAATATCGGGTGAGACTAAAATATCCATCCAGCCGTCATTATTGTAGTCTGCCCATGAGATACCTGCTGTTTGTGCAGTTGTATCGACTCCGACCTCCTCACCGACATTGACAAATGTGCCATCCCCATTGTTATAGAGTATATTATATTCTCCTCGGTGATAGTTGGAAACATATATATCGAGGTCACCATCATTATCATAATCGGCAACTGCGGCGGAAAGAGGACCGTAGCCCGCGGAAATCCCGGATTGTTCGGTATAGTCGGTGAATGTGCCATCGCCGTTGTTCAACAACATCTGGTCACCACCGCCATAACGGGAACAGGAATATATGTCCAGATATCCGTCATTATTGAAATCTGCCCATACTGCGCCATGTCCCTGATATAGACCGGGACCGGGCAATGCTATATCTGTCACATCGGTGAATGTGCCATCGCCATTGTTATGAAATAATTTATGCGGAATAATTGCCTGTGAACTGGTCATATATAAATCTGGGTAGCCGTCGTTATCGTAATCGCCCCATATCGTGCTGTGAGTGTATCCGCCGATATTTATTCCCGAGGATGCTGTTACATCGGTGAATGTCCCATCACCGTTGTTGTGGAATAGGACATCGTCGGTGTATTCGCATCCTACGAAAAGGTCAATATAGCCATCGCAATCGTAATCCACCCACGATGCGGTGAAGTTATTGATTGCACTGGCAGGCGGGCGAACTCCAGCAGAATCCATAATTTCAACGAATGCGGTGTCATCATTGCGATAAAATAACGCGCCGTAATGCCCGCAAATATATATATCATCGTCGCCATCGTTATCGTAGTCGCCAAATATTCCAGTGAAAGGATATTGAAAGCTCTCCGCCAGCGGACTCAAGCCGAGTTCATAATCCACTGCGGTAAATGTCTCATCCTGGTTGTTTTCGAATATGCAGAATCTATTTCTGGCGCAAATCCCGGCATCCTGCCAGCCGTCGTTATTGTAATCGAGCCAGCTTACACCGCGGATGTATGGTGATGGCACATCGATTCCCGCGGAGTCGGAGACACATTGAAACCGAGTGGTGAGATCAAGCACAATCAACTTGCATATCTGATTCACAAAACGAAGACTATCTGTAATAGGCATACTCCATAATTGTCCCTCACTAAATAAATAAACACCATAATCAGAAGTTGTTTTTCCAGAATCGGGGATAGCTTCAAATGTGATAGGTGCTTCGGGAATTGGATTAATGCTGAGTGTTCCTTCTACAGCAATATTGATACTCCTTTCCAGTCCTATATGAGTGCCCGGTTCAATATTTATAACTACTGAATCAGGTGCTTTAATATCTCTACAAAGAACAACATCACCGGAAACATCAAATAATCGCGAGGTACATAAATCATAGTTCCATCCACATGTAGGGCCCATTCCATATATTGTTAATGGCAAATAATTTTGCTTACTTATTACTATTCGACCAAATGTATAGTCATCAAAATTGAATGTTCCTTCAGTAAATGTAACTTCACCAAATCCATCTGTAATTCCAGTATATCGCGTAGCAGTTGCATCCATTAGAACGACAGTTACATCTTCAAGCGGAATAGATGGATATCCACCGGTCCAGAGACCTACTTTTATTGTATTCGCATCTTTAAAACTATAAGTGAATCGTCTAATATTATCGGTAGTCCACACATCCATTGCGGGGTCGCCATAAAATACTATTTGTTTATAGCTATATGATGAAAATGCATCATAATATATACTTCCAAAGTTCGGGTTTGTGAAATCTCGTAGACTATTGAAAAATTCCTTAACAATAGCATACCTACTTAGAGTTACATCTTGAATACTACCTCCAGAATATGCAACACCTCCGTTCCCAGAACTTAAAAGAAATATTTCTGCAAATGTTCTGTTATCAAATGGTTCAGGATCATCTTCACCATAATTAGAAGGTGATAGCTTTCCAGTACCGCATGTCCAATTTAGCATAATGGAAGGATATCCCTGATTATCTATATTCGTAAGGTAATCCTTCCCGTCTCCTCCTAATGGTTCAATCGGGTCGCCATCATCATGGTCTTCGGAAGATACAAAATATGATCTGCATCCATAACCACAATCTTCATCATAAATATCACCATCCCACCACCCTCCGTATGCTGCATCGGCTCTTGCTTTTGTTACAATACGCCATGGAAATCCGTGTCCACTGATTGAGATAAAATGTTTACTTCTACATTCAAATTCATTAATATAATCAATAATTCCTTCAATAATCAATAATTCCTTCAGCGGTAGGATGTTCAGGACAACAGTTACAATCGCGTTCAAATTCACAACTTTCATCTTCAAATAAAATAGCGTATGTATGACCTGCAGCCATTGCAATTTCAGTTCCCTCATCAGTTGCTATATCTGCAGCAGTAAAGAGCCCCCAGTCTAAATATTGTGTATTACCATATCCTGGATTTTTCTCATATTGGATTAACTTCTTTGTCCAATTAGTAATATCTGTTCCACATACCACTGGTATGCGCATAACCCTTAAATCGAGACTTGTACTTGAAACTATGTGAGAATAACCTATATCGATTAAACCATCCGAATATGATTCATAAGCTGGTACATTCAGAAAGTCTCCTCCTAATAAAACATATTGTGCTCCAGAATCAGTAAATGCTATAGTTAAATAGTTCTTGATTTTCTCCGCATCATTTGTGCCGCCGTATGTAGAAGTAATCCATGAAACATTGCGTATTCGAACTTTATAGCTCTTATCTCTTTTCCATTCTGCAAATTCACACCAATAATCAATTAAAGAATCCTGAGTTATGATAATATAATCCCGCGCAATGGTACTTGAGGAAGGAAAAACTGAATATGAACTAATATATGCATCATTTTCAATTAATGCTTTAAGCGCATAAAGTGAGCTTTTATTCCCTATTAAAGAATGCATACATGGTATTTTACCAGTGTCTATACTAGTACTTGTGTGAATAGTCAAATTTATAATTTCATTAACATAGATGAGTGTATCGGCACCAACAAAGGATAACGGAGAAATTTGAATGGTTATAATTTTATTTGCACCATCATAGAAACGCGTATTTACAATCTTTGCTACTTTTTCTGGGAAAGGAATAGTGTCAGAATATATTTCAGAATCAGGGGGGACAAACTGAGAATAATCCTCGATGCAAGTATCACATTCTTCTTGGACAGGATAGGGCAAATAATGACCAACCAATGTTGTTTCTGAAACAGTATAAGTCAAACTATCAACCTTTTCATGGCGTGGAATAATTAAATGTATTGTTTTGACCGGGAGATCAGGTTCACTTTGATTGTATATGATGTTTGCACACCGATCATAAGTAAATTTAGTAAATATTCCATCTTGTTTTGTAGATAGATCATCATTCCAATTTTGAAACGATACTGAATAAGTTTCATCAGCTTTCACCAAATCGGGTAAAAGAAAGATGGTAACAATAAATA
>QNEG01000183.1 GCA_003645115.1 bacterium
ATACAAGGGAAAATAAATATCGCAATATATTTTTACTTGCGAAATAGAAAATATAAATTAGAATTTTTCTAATGAGAAAATTAATTATCACAATGCTAATTTTGGTCGCAGTTCCAATTTGGGCAGGTTTCTACGGAACATTATGGTCTGCATTACGATATGATTCCAATATTTGCTACCTATCCGAATACGATGTGAACAGATTCACCGAGGGGACAAAAGAATTTTTGCTCACTACCTATGATGATGGAATACTGCGAGGTGGAGTAGCATTGAAATATTATATTAGAAAGGATGAATTCAAATTATATTTCGGATTATCGATATGGGGCGCACATTATTCAAATAATTCTGTCAAGGATTATGTCAGCGGATACGCATTCGCGAAAATTCGGCGAGGCGGGACTAATGTGAAATTGTCATCCGGGGGAACACCGAATTATCACACTCGCGCATATTACGATAGCGATACCTACACTACCCAGTGGTCATCGTATAAGTCTTTCTGGGGTGAGGGACAATTGTCGCAAAGAATTGTCCCATATTTTTATGGAAACTTTAGATATCGAAAAACAGTGTCTATTTATAATGATTTTTTCCCTGAATACGATTCGGAGCAAAATGAATTCGAACTTTCATTATCGCTAAATGGCAAAACCAGTTTGGAAGCAGGATATTGTTTCACTATAAACGATGCACGAGGATACGATATGGAAGGCGAGACCATAGAAAATTCTGACGAAAGTGACATTTCATACCAGCAGGATATGGTGTATGCAAAATTGGAGCGAGAGATGAGGTTATGGAAAAGAAAATTTACTCCTCGTATTTATGTGGAATTCAAGCAAAGATTATACACCTCCACCAAACCATATCATATAGACCCTTTGCATATTGGCAGGGATGACCTATATTTTAGCGTGGAACCATCGGCGAAATTAGATTTCACAGAAAACCTATGGACGAGATTTTCAATCAATTATCGAGTGAGAAGAGCAAAAAGTGAATTCAAAGAGGATATCCCGAAACTTCGCGATTATGATAGGATTATAGTGGAAATAATTCTGGGGAAAGATTTTTAGCAAATGAAAAAATGATGATGAGAAAAAGTAAAATATCGATTTCAATTTTTGGCTCGATTATGATAATCCTACTTTTTTTGGGGTGTGCAAATCCTCGAGATAAAGCTCGTTCTATTTTCCTGCCCGTAAAAATTCGCCAGCGTGCCATAACAGTCGATTCGCAGGATTTCCCCGACAGAATCACTCTATTTTTCTGTGCGGAAAATTTTGCTCCCAATTCCGCAGAATTATGCGAGATAGTTCAAGATAGCGTGAATTTCATCCAATTTTCTGCCACAAAAATAATCCCCGATTCGCTGAAGATACTCGTATTTTTACAGGATTGCAGTGGAAGTATGAAATCACACATCGCCAAATTGAATAATACAATAAAAAACATTGCTGATAACTTACGGGATATAAAAATTGCATTAGTTCGAGTGGGTAAAGAACCGATAGTGGCACTGGAACCGGTAGATGCATCATCCGTAAGTTCGCTGAATTTTGACGAACTGGAATATCCATCGCCAAAAGGCACAAAACTAAATACGGGAATAGCTACTGCACTCGAAATTATCGGCACGACGAAAGGCGCCATAGTAATTTTAACCGATGGCAGTGTGGGACGGTCGAATAAAATTTTGCAGCAGGTAAAAATTGCCCAGAGCAGGGGAATTCAGTTGACAGTGATACAGGTTAGTGGAGTAGAAAACGATATTTTAAAAAGTGTGTCCGCAATAACCGGTGGGTTTTTCTCGGCGGAAAATAATTCTTCTCTAGAGGAAATTCTCACTGGCGGATGGAATATATCATACACTCCCGCTATTACCGATACAAACGGTGCGATTCACAATGTGGTGCTACGATGGGGAGCGCAAAAGCGAACCACATCATATAGAGCACCTGGTAGTCCACCCACGGAAATAGAAGTAGTAGATAATAATTCCTCCATCCCCACAGAGCTTATAGAGGGAGTAAATGTGCCATTTATGGAACCGGGCAATGCTAATATATTACCGCTCACTAAAGCCATACTGGATTCGATAATCGAAATGATAGACCAAATGGATATCGCATCGGAATTCAAGTTGGCAGTGGCTGGATATACTTGCGATTTGGGCAGTGAGGAATTCAATAATGATTTGTCATTTCGTCGAGCAAAATCTGCCGCTAATTATATCCGGCAAAATTATTCTCGAAATATAAAATTCGATATAAATTCGTATGGAGAATCTGACCCATTATTGCCCAATACTTGTGAGGAAAATCGTCGAGCAAATCGCCGTGTAGAAATCAGGTTGATTATCGACAGTGATGGTAATCAAATTACCAAAACGGTGTTTTGAGAAAATTCCATCCACTCAACCAAATGTGACCAGAAAAGCTCCAATGAGTCCAATAGCTATTGAAATCGATTTTCTGGTGTCTAATTTTTCTGCCAGAAATATTCCCGCAAAAACGAACACAAACAGGTTAGTGGTCTGGTTAAGTGCGGATGATACCGAGGCGAGAGTATATTTCATTCCGCCTATCCAGGTTATCAATGCCACATAATTTCCCAAAAAAGAGCCGGACAATGTGTATTTCCAGTTATTTCCAGATAAAAGCGATTTTATAACTCTGGCTCGATGGGGATAAATCGATATGAACACGAGCAAGAAAAAAATTCCGCCCGCCAATCTGGTTTGTATCGCCCACAAGATTGGTGTATGTTCTAATGCGGGCTTTATCATCACTATTCCGATTGCCATACACACCATAGATAATATTCCCAGAGTGAGTCCAATCCAGAAATCCTGTTTACCGATATTCAATCGGCTTTTACTACCTCCAACCAATAATACCGCAGATACCACTATAATAGCGCCAATAATCTGAACCAGCGACATCCTTTCCCCGATGAAAATAGTGGAGAATAATATGATTAACGGACTATACACGCATCCAATTACTGCGTTCATACTGGCGCCGAGTTTATTCAGTGCGAGAAAAAATAAGGTATCGGCTATACCGACTCCGATTATTCCACTGGCCACAAACAGAATATATTCATTCCCTGAAACCTGCCGAAAAATAGGTTCTCCAAAAATCAACATAGTGGGGATATAGAGTATAAAAGCGAGAGCGCTTTTGAATAAATTCAATGCGATGGGATGAACTTTTTCTCCACTTTTCTTGAATAATATCACCGCTAATGCCCATATTATCGCACTGGAAAGTGAAAGTATTTCTCCGAGATATTGCATTTATTCATCCAATAATAAGGAAAGTCTATGCAAGGGCAGAAAAGAGGACGGGCAATATTTAGTAACGATATACCCGTCCTTCATTTCTATCCAGAACTTGCTATGTTCTGCCCCAGTATGTTGTGAATCCTATTCTTTTTCTTTTGCCCAGCTATAATCCAACTCGGACATTTGCTTATAGAGATTCCATCGACGGTCAACATCTTGTTGGGCGAGTTTCGCCAATTGCTCGGCTCGCTCCGGATGGGTGCGAGTTAGCACTCGATATCTATTCTCGCCATACATATATTCCTTGACCGGAATTGATGGCGCCTTGCTATCCAGTTGAAGTGGATTCAATCCTTTTGCAACTCTACGAGGGTCATATCGATAGAGTAGCCAATGCCCAGAATCCACAGCTTTTTTCTGCTCCTCGATTTGATTAGTCATATCTATTCCGTGAGCGATACAAGGAGAATAGCATATTATCAATGATGGACCATCATAACTTTCCGCTTCCATTATAGCCTTGACTGTCTGATTCATATTAGCTCCCATAGCTATTTGTGCCACATAAATATATCCATAAGATTGAGCCATCAAACCGAGGTCTTTTTTGGGCAGTGGTTTTCCAGCGGCAGCAAATTTTGCGGTGCTGGCTCGAGCAGTAGCCTTCGATGCCTGTCCACCTGTGTTAGAATATACCTCCGTGTCCAAAACCAGCGCATTAACATTCCTGCCCATAGCGAGGATATGGTCTAATCCACCGTAGCCGATATCGTAAGCCCAACCATCGCCACCGAATAGCCAGATAGATTTCCTAACCAGATAATCCGCCAGCGATTCCATCTGGTCATCGTTATTTTTCACGGCGAGTTCCTTCAATCGTGCGACTCTCTCTCGTTGTTTCTCGATTCCTTCGTCGGTAGATTGGTCTGCAGTCAGAATTTCATTTTTCAGATTATCGGGGACATAATCCACTTTTTCCAGCCATTCGATAGCTTCTTGATTCAGTCTTTCCACGGTTAATCTGAACCCAAAACCGATTTCGGCGCAATCCTCGAACAAACTATTTGTCCAGGCTGGTCCACGACCATCGGCTCGTTTGCAATATGGCGTAGTGGGAAGATTTCCGCCATAAATACTGGAACATCCGGTAGCATTTGCAATTAGCATTCTATCTCCGAATAGTTGAGTAACTAGTTTAACATATGGAGTTTCACCGCAACCGGCACAAGCGCCACTAAATTCGAATAAGGGTCTAAGCAATTGACTACCCTTGATTGTCCCCTTGTCGAAAGTGGATGGGTCGGTCTGGGGCAACTGAAGGAAAAAGTCCC
>QNEG01000184.1 GCA_003645115.1 bacterium
TTCTTTCCTTTGCCATAAGATTATTAAAATCGCAATGAATATTCCAATTGTCAAACAATTTCCTTCTTGCTTAACAAAGTGGAATCATATTAATTAATATTTATGTATAACTATGAGATGACAGAGAAATTTTTCGCCCAGCAAAGACACCGAGTATTTCTCATAATTTTTTCTATTACATTTATAATAATTACCGGAAAACTCTTTTACCTTCAAGTATTATTACATCGTTATTATTATAATTTATCGGAGAACAATCGGATAAGGGTTCTTCCGACAGCAGCAGCGAGAGGAAAGATATACGACCGCAATGGAACACTACTGGTGGATAATGCTCCTACTTATACCATTTCACTTATGCCCTACGAATTTCCAGAGGATAGCAGTTTAGTTCAAAAATTAGCGCAATTGTTAGAACTGGAACCGGAGTATATATGGGAGAAATATCTAAAATCCAAAGAAATTCAATATCTTCCGGTGAAATTAAAAAGGCGCGTATCTTTTAAAATAGTGAGCAAAATCGAGGAACATTCCACAGATTTTCCAGGAATAGTCTATCAAATCGAACCTATTCGTAAATACCCTTATGGAAAAATTGCACCACACATATTAGGATATGTAGGCGAGGTTAGTGTGGCAGAACTACGGGAACGATACAAAGAAGGAATAAAAGCCGGAGATATGGTAGGCAAACAGGGAGTGGAAAGATATTTTGACAATATCCTTCGTGGTAAAGATGGAGCAAAATTTCTGGAGGTCAAAGCAAATGGCGAGGTAGTCGGTTCGGTGAGAGATAGAGATAATATACCTCCGCAAAATGGTGCCGATATCACATTGACCATCGATATAGATATTCAAACTTATCTGGAGGATTTATCAAAATATATTCAACGAGGTGTATTAGTAGTGATGGATGTTCGTAACGGCGAGATACTGGGAGCAGTTTCTGTTCCCGACTTCGATAATACCATATTCACCAGACCGATAAACGATTCTCTGTGGTCGGCATTGAATAATCCAGAGACCCACCCTATGCTCTGTCGATGGTATCAGGGGACATATCCACCGGCATCGCCATTGAAATTGTTATCAGCTGCAGCGGCAGTGGATGAAAATATCGCCAGTGCATATTCATATATGGAATATCCCTGCTGGGGCGCTATGCGATACGGTGATAGATGGTTTTTCTGCTGGAAACGAACCGGGCATAAAAATCTCGACCTGCTGGAGGCTATCGCTCAATCCTGCGATATATATTTCTATCAGGTGGGAGCTAAATTGGGTTTGCAAAAATGGGCAGAATATACTCGAAAAAGCTTTTTCGGTGAATGCACCGGAATCGAACTTCCTCACGAGGCTTCGGGATTGGTTCCAGATAGAGAATATTATAATAGACGATATGGCAGGCGTGGATGGGGCGCTGGTGTGGTATTGAATCTAGTAATAGGACAGGGAGAAATTCTAACTACTCCATTGCAAATGACTCAATTTATAGCAGCGATAGCCAATGGCGGGACAGTCTGGAAACCCACAATAATTCGTTCTGCAAAACCACCATTGGGACATAAACGCGAATTCCTGCCCCAGAAACGAGGTAAACTTCCATTTTCGAAACAGGCGATAGAAACCACAATAAAAGGGATGATACGCACCTGCAATGAACCATGGGCAACTGGATATGGCGCATATCTTCCAGATATAACAGTAGCAGGGAAAACAGGGACAGCACAAAATCCACACGGTGCCGACCACGCTTGGTTCGTATCTTTCGCACCAGCTGAAAATCCCGAAATAGTTATGCTGATATTAGTGGAGGCTGGAGGTTCCGGTGGTTCATGGACTTGGTTAGCTAAATTCTTCTTCGACTATTATTTTAACTACTGGAAATACGACCATAATTTATGATATTTTTAAATTGTCATCCATTTCCTTGGGATTGCCATCGCTTCTGTAGAATCGGGCAGCTATCTCGTAGAACCTGTTATTGATTCCGTGGGCTATGTCATCAGGTTTGCGGGATATGTAAACGCCCGCATCGAACCTGCCATCAGCGATATCGACCCTGTCATCGGTCCTGTCGGCTTTGACATTTGCGAAAACGAGTCTGCCATTCGCTCCGTGGAATTTGCCATCTGCTCCGTAGAGTTTGACAGTCGCTCCGTAGAGAGTGGATAGTCGAGCGTATCTGTTGTAAATTAATAGGTTATGCAAAATCTGTCAAAATGGCAGGATGGCGTTCGTAGGGATATCCCGACCTGTCTGGGTGCGTCCTTGTTATCATACGAATCAATATTTTCATTTTATTACCATTTGGACAGACACATAGATTAAAGGACTGACCAACAAATGCAGGAAAGACACACGGGTATGTCCCTACAATATTTCGTTTCTCTGCGCCGGGTTCGTAGGGGCGTCCCGCAACGGCGGGATACCCCTTCCCTCTCCGAAAAGCACAAGATTTGTCCTGAAAAGTCGGGCGTTGTTGTTGGAGGGCAAGGAGTTAGGTGTTTTGAGGGAAATGCGAAGGTGAAGAAAAAAAAAGCCCCGCTGAAGCGGGGCTTTGGAAAGACCTAAGCAATTAGTCTTTTTTCTTTATGGTGTACAATGTTCCATCCTTATCCGCAACTCGTTCTTTCTCCCCAAAGACTTGCTCGTGCATAACTTCGAGAAAGCTTGGGTTGTCGTGTTTGAGATCGCTTCTGTCAACCTCAATCTCTTTGCCGTCTGAGGTGGTAACTTTTACCTTATCATTCATTATAACCTCCCTATATGATGTGATTATGCCACTTCCTATGTTTTATGATATTAAATCTATTTCAAAAGTCAATGGTGCATTTAAACAAAGAATTTTCTACGCTATTTCTTTTTCCGAATCTCATCTAATTCACCATCCTTGACCTGCTTATAAAACTTTTTGTATTGTTCATCATCAGGATGATGAGCGACCCAATTATCAAGAATGGATAATAGCTTTTCGTATTTCTCTTGGCTATAGAGAAAACTTACGTATGAACTAAAAAGGTTTCTATCATCGGGAAAAATTTTTAAACCATCGATTAAGGCTTGTTCTGCGTTACCGAATTTTTCTGCACGGTAATAGATTTGAAAATACATCTGGAATAATCGAATATCATTGAAATCGAGCTTTCCCTTGGATGAAATCTGCCTATAGGCATCACCATATAGGCTATCGACCATATCCCATTTGTTCGCCCAACTATAAAATTCGCTTGATGAAGAATTTGTTCGCCAATCAAAAGGCAACACCTCATTCATCTTTTTTATTGTTTTTATTGCACTAGTCGTGTCATTAAGCTTCCTGTATTTGTATGCGAGATTTAAGAATTGTGTTTGGTAGTTTTGCAGGAATTTAGCTGTGGTATATGTCATTGAATCAGTATTGAGTGAGGAATAGCTATATTTTTTCATTAAATTTTCATTCATGGCATTTATGTCAATACCCGAATCACCCTTTGCAGAAGTAAGCTGGTATGCAAGTCCTACCATTTTCAAGTTTTCAGCATAATCTGATTTGATATTTTGAGCAATTGTGATAGCAAAGTAGATAGGCATTGAATTGCTTGGTATTTTATTTGCTTTCTTAAGCTCCTTAATACCACGCATCATTTGGATAATGACATTTTGGGGTGGCTTTACTGAGTAAAGGGAAATATTCAATTCTTTTCCAATAAAATTTACATAATCGCTATTATCGCATAAACCAATACAAACAACATTAACATCGGGACGAAAGCCATTCATGATCTGAAGATAAAGTAAACCATAAGTGTCCATTATCCCGTTTGTAACTAATATAGCATCTGTTGGGCAAGTTATTAGTAAGTTTTTTGAATATTCAAGCATTCCATCATCGAAACAACCATCAGCTTTCCCTTGATTAAATGCCCATTTGGTGGAGTCAATATCACCATGAATTAAATAATGCAATGCAAGCATCCCCCAAATTGACGTTATTTTTTCATCAGGTCGGGGAGGTCCATGCCTTGCCCATAGTCTTATATCACCTTCTGCTAATGTTTTTTTATAGATTTGAATAGCTTTCCGTAATAATTTGATATCAACTGGTGCTTCAAGTATAATAAATCGAGCACGACTCCATATCGCATCTGCAAGTTGCATCTGCAAATCCAAGCTATCCGGATATTGAGAAACTTTAGCACTATACAATTCTAGAATTGCATCAATCTCATCCCCTAATTCCCAGTCTTCCAATGATTTCGTATTTAAATTACTTGCTAAATCCATGTAAGGCGAGTTAATACGCTCAATAAACCATTTTTTATCTTTCTCATTTTTTCTGAGTTTAAAAGTCAATCTAACAGACTTAACTCTTTGGGGTATTAGAGAAATTTTTCTATCAAACCATTGACGCACTGAAGTCAATCGCGGGTCGCATATATCAAATGGTCCAAGAGGTCCATAACCAGCAGTTTCCTGAAAAACAGGTTGGATACCTGAGTATGATGGTGCATTATCAATATATTTAAATCTTGTAACAAAGACAAGGCGTGAATTTTCGGTATATGTTACTTTTACTGCTACTTCAGCTTTTGTATCATAAATATTTTCTGATATTATTGATATATCGGCTTCATCCGGAAA
>QNEG01000185.1 GCA_003645115.1 bacterium
ATCATAACGATATAAATACATAAAATTAGCTTCGCCATTTATTTTTCTATTTTATTGGAAATTCCCTTGTAAATATATTATGAATTTTTTATAATCTCAAGTGTATTTAAATCGAAATTTTTATAAACAAGGAGGATTCCAATGGAATTGGCATTAATAGTTATTCTGGTATTGGGAATTATCGCTGTGGTATTTGTGTTGGTGGTAGCTCTGATAATAATCTATAATCGTCTGGTGAGATTGCGCAATACCAGTGAGCAAGCATGGAGTGATGTGGATGTCCAACTTCAGCGAAGATACGACCTAATTCCCAATCTGGTGGAAACAGTGAAAGGCTACGCCTCACACGAACGCGAGACTTTCCAGGCGGTAACTGAAGCTCGCCAGCAAGCTATGAATGTCAGCGACGATGTGGTAAAAAAAGCCGAGGCAGAAAATATGCTCACCCAGACTCTTCGTTCTCTATTCGCAGTAGCGGAAAATTATCCAGAACTGAAAGCGAACGAAAATTTCTTGGATTTGCAGAACCAATTATCCGAAGTCGAAGAACAAATTCAATTAGCGCGAAGATATTACAATGCTGTAGTTAGAGATTTGAATAACGCCACCGAAATGTTCCCTTCCAATATTGTGGCTAATATTTTTCATTTCGAGCGAAAAGAATATTTCGAATTGGAGGAGCCTGAAGCTCGCCAAGCACCCGAAGTAAAATTCTAATTTTGATTCGAGGGGGGCGACGCATACACCATCCTTACAAATATTATTTTCCCATCTGCGTTTATCTGTAATTTCTGAAACCTGAAAGATGCGGTTCGAGTTTTCAATTAAGGTTCAGAAATGCAGACGACCACAAAGAGGCGTCTCTACCATTACCTTTAGCTGTGCGACTCCGCCCAATTTTTCCCTATCCCGATATCCACAACAAGTGGGACACGCAATTGCACTACATTTTCCATCGATGATTTCACCAATTCTATCAACTCATCTTGCTCGTCGGCTGGAAATTCGAAAATCAATTCATCGTGCACCTGAAGTAGCATTTTTGCTCGGAAACCATTTTCATTCAGCGAACGATGAATATTTATCATAGCCACTTTTATAATATCGGCAGCGGAACCTTGAAGTGGCATATTTATTCCGGCGCGTTTTGCGGCCTCGCGCACCTGAAAACTATCAGATTTTATCTCCGGAAAATATCGTCGCCTGCCCATTATAGTTTCCACATAGCCATTCTCCTCGATAAAATCAATGATGGAATCGAGATATTCTTTCACCTGTGGATATCTTTGGAAATAGTTATTGATAAATGCGGAAGCCTCCTCACGAGTGATACCCAATTGTCGAGCCAATCCGTATGGACCCTGTCCATATACTGTGCCGAAATTCACTGTCTTTGCCAGCCGACGCAACTCGGAAGTAATTTCATCCATCGGCAAACCAGTTATCAGCGATGCGGTATAAGAATGTATGTCCAGTCCCTGCTGGAATGCGGAGATTAAATTGTGGTCGCCGGAGAAATGTGCCAGCAATCGCAATTCCACTTGAGAATAATCTGCCGATAGCATAAGCCAATCTGGACTGCCAGGGACGAATGCTTCTCGTATTTTCGCACCCAGCTCACTTCGAATGGGAATATTCTGAAGATTGGGTTCCGAGGAGGACAATCTACCAGTAGCAGTCACAGTTTGATTAAATGAAGTATGAATCCTTCCCGTAGCGGGATTTATCAATTCCGGCAGAGAATTTATGTAAGTAGATAATAATTTCGACATTTCCCGATATTCCATCAAAAAATTTGCGATTTCATAATTCTCCATAGACAATTGTTCCAGCACTTCGGCATCGGTGGAATATCCTGTCTTGGTCTTTTTCTTCGGTGGAATCCCCATTTTCGTAAACAAAACCTCGGATAACTGTTTCGGAGAATCTATATTGAACTTTTCCCCGGAAATCTCATATATTTTTTCGGCGGTCTGCTGCAATTTTTTTTCTGCCAATTCCCTGATTTCGGCGAATTTAGCCTCGTCCAATCGAATACCGGTCATCTCCATATTCACAAGCACTGGAACCAATGGCATTTCCACTTCGCAAAATAAATCCCACAACTTCAATTCCTTCAATTTCGGTTCGAATATTTCTGCCAACTGCATAGTGATATCCACATCCTCGCAAGCATACCTACAGGCTTTCTCTAAATCCACATAATCGAAAGTAATTTCATTTTTTCCTTTTCCGACTATGTCTGAGAAAGTGGTCATTCTATATCCGAGATAGTTTATAGCCAGTGATTCCAGATTGTGCTGGTATGTGCCCGGCTCCAGCAGGTAGCCGGCTATCATAGTATCGAAAATTTCTCCTGCAATTTCCATTCCCGCAATTCGTAATACCTCCATATCATATTTGATATTCTGTCCGATTTTCCTGTTGGGTCGAGAAAATAATTTTTGCAATATTTGTTTGGCTTGTTGCGATGGCAAATTTTTCTGATTCCCGAATAGTTCTCCATCTCCTCGATGAGCTAATGGGATGTAATATCCCTTGCCAGATTGGTCTGTGATTGCGACACCCACCAGTTCGGCGAGCATAGGATTTTCTGATGTGGTCTCGGTATCGATACAAATGCTATCCGATTGCGATAATTCTTTCACCACTTGTTCCAACTCCTTCAGCGAAGTTATCAGATGATATTTCTGTTTGGCTTCATTCAAGTCGGTATCACGGTGTTCTGGTATGAGTCTTTTTATCAGCGACATCAATTCGTATTTCTTCAATATTGGCATCAATTTATCCGGGTCTGGTTCGGTCAATTTGGTCTGTTCTGGGTCGATTTCTATATTCAGGTCGGTGCGAATTCGCGCCAATTCTCTGGATAGATATGCGGATTCTTTTCCTTGTTCGAGTTTTTTTCGGACTGCACCCTCGATATTGTCGATATTGGCATATATTTCATCCAGCGAACCATATTCATTCAGCAATTTAGTTGCGGTTTTCTTTCCTATTCCGAATACTCCCGGGATATTGTCAGAACTATCGCCCATCAGTGCGAGCAAATCGAGTATCTGTTCGGGACGAACTCCAAATTTGCGGTGAGCATTTTGGATAGTCCATAGTTGGTCATCTTTATTACCTCGACCGGGCGCAAGCATAGAAATTCCATCCTTAATCAGCTGGATGAAATCCTTATCTCCGGTGTAAATAATTACTTCGAACCCATTTTTTCTGGCCCATTCTGCGATTGTTCCTACTACATCGTCAGCCTCCACACCATCCATCTCGAATACCGGTATATTCATCGCTTCCACCGCATCTTTTATTGCTGGCAATAGTTCTGCGAGTTCATCGGGCATTTTTGCTCGTGTCGATTTATATTCTGGAAACTTCTTATGTCTGAATGTGGGTTTTGGAGAATCGAATGCTACCACCAGATGCTCGGGTTTTTGCTCACCGATTATCTTGATTAGGGAGTTCAATGTCCCAAACAGTGCACTGGTATTGATTCCTCGAGAATTGCGCAACGGATTTTTTATCATACTGAAATGGTTTCTATATGCTAATGCGGTGCCATCCACCAGCACTATTTTTTTTCGCTCGCCCATCGAAAGACTCCGATTATTCATAGTATCCATATCACATATATTCTAAATTGTATCCTATTCACTCGATTGAATGGACTTAATTATTTTTCGTCGAGATAATCGATTCAGCTAATCACACAACCCAGTGCGATAGAATTGAGTTTAGTTTCTGCTGTGTCGGAGCGGGATAACAGGACTATGGGCAATTTTGCGCCCATAACTACTCCCCCGATTTTCGCATCAGCCAGATAAATCAATGATTTTGCGAAAATATTCCCACTGGCGATATCCGGCACCAGAAATATATCGGCATCCTCGGACATAGCAGTATCGATTTTCTTTGCCTGTGCGGCATCACCAGATAGCACCACATCGATTGCCAGTGGTCCCTCGAATATTATATTTCCCAATTGTCCTCGCTCCGACATTTTAGTCAACATCGCGAATTCTCCAGTCTCAGGCATATCTGGATTTATCACTTCTATCGCTGCCAGTCCAACCGCCTTGGGCTTTTCTGCACCGAACTTTTCCGCAACCATTCCTGCATTGCCCAGTATCTGCGCTTTCTGCTTCACATCGGGACGAATATTCATTCCGCCATCGCTCATTATAATTAACTTCGGATAATTTTCTACTTCCATCACTGCCACATGGGAAAGCAAATTACCTGTTCGAAGACCTTTTTCCTTATCCAGCACCGCTTTCAGTAAGATTGGGGTAGATAATTTCCCTTTCATCAGCATATCACATTTGCCTGTTGCTGCGAGTTCCACTGTTTTTTCTGCGATTTCTTCGGGACTGCCTGCAGAGATTATTTCATAGTCGGTTAGCTTATATTTTTCCACCAACGGCTCGATTTTTTCTTTTTCTCCAATCAAGAATGGTTTAATAATTCCCATTTTTTCAGCTTCGGCGAGAGCCTCCACCACAGAATCACCAGCGGCATCGGCAACAGCAAGATTCCTTTTCCGAGAACCCTTTGCACTGGAAATAATATCATCGAATGTAGTAAGCATA
>QNEG01000186.1 GCA_003645115.1 bacterium
ATTCCATACTCACAAATCAAATAATATCGATTTTAGTATAACAAATCTAACATAGTGTAAAAGCTGGAGTGATAGTTCATTCGATACCCACCATTATAAATATTCTTTTGTTATCCAGGACAAGTTTATGAGGAAAATATTTGACTTTATCCCGAAGAAATATATTTTTGTAAAATAATCGGTTTGGTAATCATTCTGGAGGGACGAATTGAAAAATATCCTAAAATTGGGATTAACATTGATGATTTATGCAATCATTGCCGGCTTATTACTCGGATGGATATATACAAAGACTCAACCGAAAATAGAACAGCAAGCTCGAATGGAAAGAGAAATCGCTATAAAGGAAGTTATGCCAGCATCAACATCGGTGTTTGTGGAGGATACTCTTGCCGATGGAACTGTGATAATTATTGGATACGAGGATGAACAAAAATCCAAAGTGGCAGGATACGCATCCGTTGCTATCGGCGGTGGATTTTCCAGCAATATAAAAACTATGGTGGGGTTTAGTCCGCAACTAAAAGTGAATGCGATAAAAGTAATTTCACAGAACGAAACTCCCGGTTTGGGCACGCATATTCAGGATGATTGGTTTCAGAAACAATTCTCTGACAAAAGTGTGGAGCAACTTAAAGTAGATAAGGATGGCGGAAAAATAGAATCGATTACCGGAGCTACTATATCATCTCGAGCGGTTACTAATTCCATTAGCGCGCTGGTGGAGAAACTTTCCACCAGTGATGAATTGCCCGGATATGCAAAAGAAAAAAAAGATACCATAGTTTCCAGTGATACAATTATAAAAAATGGAGTAGAATAATGTTAAGGGAATTCACCAAAGGTATAATAAAAGAAAATCCAGTATTGGTGCTGGCGCTGGGATTATGCCCCGCTCTCGCTGTGACCACTACAGCCTATAACGGAATAGGTATGGGTATCGCAGCATCTTTCGTCCTGATTATGTCGAATATTATTATTTCGATGATAAAAAGAACTGTGCCCACAAAGATTCGTATCCCAATATTTATCACGGTGATAGCGACATTTGTTACCATCGTAAAACTGGTGATGGCAGGATATACTCCACAGTTATCCAAACAGCTGGGTATATTCATACCATTGATTGTAGTAAATTGCATAATACTTGGCAGAGCGGAGGCATTCGCCAGTAAAAATGGTTTACTCGCATCGATACTGGATGGTATCGGAATGGGACTCGGTTTCTCTCTGGCATTGTTTTTTATGGGAGCAGTTCGCGAAATTATCGGTAGCGGAACTATCACTCTCGGTTTCCCAATTTTGATTGAACCTACAACTTTTAACTTGATGGGCAAAGGATTCAATCCCGCTCTGTTGATGATATTGCCACCAGGTGGATTTCTCACCCTGGGAGTGTTTATGTGGATTAAACAGATTATTACAGGCGAATGAACCATATTTTGAAAACAGCAGAACAATATATTAACAATGCAAAGGCAGAATTTCAGGATGGCAACAAAAATAATGCCATTTCATTGCTGGAAATTGCGGTCAGGTCGGCGATTGCACAATTGGAAAAGAAATACGATATGAACGGTCTCGGTCTCCCCCTTCAGGATAGAATCGCCAGATTCACCAATGATTATCAGTTGGTCAATATGGGAAAAGTTATAGATGATTTGTTCAATCCAGTATTGCGACCGATAGGATTAGACCACGGAACCGAACAACCGAAATATTCTGCTCAGCAGACATTGATTGCTATCGAATATGCAGAATGTATTATAGATTTCGTCCGAAAAGAGATAGGAAAAGAAAATGAATAGATATATGGACTGGCTGAAACAAGCCAGACGAAAATTAGAATCGTCCAGATGGGCATTGGAAGGTAAATTCTGGGAGAATTCTGCTTTCGATTCTCAGCAGGCAGCAGAGATGGCTGCTAAATCGCTTATGATGGCGAAAAAAATGGAATATAGAGGTCATATGATTTCTAAAATGATGAAAAAACTGGATGCACCGATTGAGATTGTAGAAATGGCACAGGAACTCGACCATCATTACACCAATGCGCGTTATCCCGACGCGTATGATTCCGGTGTTCCTATGGAATACTATAATGAAAAAATTGCAACTAAATTGATTGAATATGCGGAATGTATTATCAAATTTGTCGAAGATGAGATTCGAAAATTATGACTATAATGATGAATTGCTGGATTATGTGAATTCGGTAAAAGACAAGTATAATCCAGCGATGATAATTCTATTCGGCTCATTGACCACTGGTGATTACTGGCATAACAGTGATGCAGACATTATAGTAATTTTACGACAGGACAGAGTAAATCATCTTACTAAAGGTCTCGAACTCAGAAAAATCGGCTATGATTTACCATTGGATTTGTTCGTTTATGGAACACAGCAGTTTATAGATATGATAGAACAGGGGAATTTGCTGGCATTGGATGCTATGGAATATGGACAAATTATATGGACTGGAGATGAAAAATATCTGGATAGATTGACCAAGAAATGGGAATATGTCCGAGCGCGTTGGCAACCAACAGATTACGGCTGGAAAGGTATAGAATGAAGTTTAGATACATATGGAGGTATCGAATATGAATTTCGGGTCATTGGTAGCGCTGGCTATCGGTGCTATTTTTATCAATAACTTTGTGCTGGCCAGGTTCCTTGGACTGTGCCCATTTATGGGTGTATCCAAAAAGACCGAAACTGCTATCGGTATGGGAATGGCGGTTATTTTCGTGATGACTATGTCATCGGCTATTACCTGGATTATATGGACTTATTTCTTGCTTCCTACCCAAGCTAATGTATTGTATAATTTGTTTCACGCATTCGGCGCAAATGTAGTCCCTGCTCAATTCGATTTCGCATACCTGGAAACTATAGCATTTATCCTGGTTATCGCTACTTTTGTCCAGCTGACCGAGATGATAATCCAAAAGAGTGCTCCTGCATTATATGAAGCATTGGGAATTTTTCTTCCACTTATTACCACCAATTGCGCTGTGCTCGGTGTGGCAGAACTCAACACTATGTCTATGCACTTAAATTTCCTGGAAAGTCTCGTGCACGGTATCTCGGCAGGTATAGGTTTCACTATCGCATTACTGCTGATGAGTGGGATTCGCGAGAGACTCGAAATTGCAGAAGTCCCCAGACCGATGAAAGGATTGCCCATCGCATTCATAGTAGCAGCGATTATGTCCATTGCATTCCTTGGTTTCTCCGGACTTAAATTTTAACTTTCTGAGTGATTGAAATGAATAAAAGATTCGGAAAAAGACTCTTAAAATCTCACTGGGAACTGTTGACAGGAGAATGGATATGCGTAGAACAAGGAAAGTTTCGCGCAATACTGGAGATGATAGGAGAGACACTGCAGAAAATCGGTATTCCCTGGAATGTAAAATTGATTTCCACAGAAGAATCGGGATTCGGGGCATTCGGTTTTGAGTCACTCGCGCCGGGAAGTGCCAGCACTTTTGGTGATTCTTATGGACTATTTGTCCCACAAAAATTTGGGACGAAAGCCATTCAGATTATACATAACTTAAAAAAAAATAATGAATTAGGAATATATAAGGGAGAATAGATATGGATATGGGATACGCAGTCCCAGGCGCAATAATTATACTGGGCTTTTTCGGGCTATTATTTGGAATAGGATTGGCAATAGCCGCCAGAAAATTTGGAGTAGAAGTCGATCCTCGAGTAGAACAGGTGCTGGCTGTCCTTCCTAATGCAAATTGTGGTGCCTGTGGTTATCCGGGATGTTCGGGTTTCGCCAAAGCAGTGGTTGCCGAGGAGGTTTCACTGGATGGTTGCCCACCCGGCGGACAGGAAGTAGCCGATGAAATCTCAAAAATATTGGGCAAAGCCGCTGGTGAAGCTAAACAAAAATTAGTGGCAATAGCAAGATGTAATGGCGGTGTGCGAGCAAAAGAAAAGTTCATTTACGAGGGAATCGCTGATTGTCGCGCCGCAAAAGTAGTAGCCGATGGACAGAAAATGTGTGCCTATGCCTGTCTCGGTTTCGGAACCTGTGTCCAGTTCTGCCCGTTTAATGCATTGAGTATGAGCGAGGATGGATTGCCGGTCACTGATTTCAAAAAATGCACCGGTTGTGGTATCTGTGTCGATATATGCCCGAATAAAATATTGGAATTAATCCCGGAAAATGCTCATATATTTGTCGCCTGCAATTCCAAAAATAAAGGTGCATTCGTTCGGAAGGTGTGCGAAACCGGTTGTATAGCCTGTATGCTGTGCCAGAAAAATTGCCCACAAAATGCCATTGTTGTGAAGGATAATTTAGCGAGGATAGATTACGAAAAATGCACTGCCTGCGGAGTTTGTATCGAGGTCTGCCCCACTAATGTAATACTGAATAAATTCGAGGAAGTGCTGACGCAAAATGATGGTATCCCAGTTCCGATAACAATAAATCCCGAGGAAACTAAACAATTGCTGGATAAAATTAAACAGGAGCAGAAAAAGAAAAAAGAATCCGCAAAGGCTAAAGCCCAGGCTGCGCAGAATGCTAAAAAAGATGATAA
>QNEG01000187.1 GCA_003645115.1 bacterium
ATCATATAGTCTGGGGATAGTTTCCACATTGTGATTGAACACATCTGGGGATTCATCCAACACAGTGGATAATGCTTTTTCATCGCCTAGGAAATCTGGGACCAGTATTTCTATTCCGGTGTCTGGCGAAAGTTCTCTTATCCTGCAGATAGTTTCTGCGAAATGATTCGCACCGCCATCGGGAATGTCATCTCTGGTCACCGATGTTATCACTGCATATTTCAATTTTAGCTCTTTTACCACTTGCGCCACTCGAGTGGGTTCATTGGGGTCGAGTTTTTCTATATCTCCGCTATGGATTGCGCAAAATTTACAATTCCTGGTGCAAGTATCTCCCATTATCAAAAATGTCGCTTGCCCGAGAGAATAGCAATGATTTCTGTTAGGGCATTTAGCCTCACTGCATACTGTATGAACTCCCATATTGTCCAGTGTCTGTCGCACTTTACCCAAATGCTCACTGGATGTTAATTTGTTCCGAAGCCAATGTGGTTTTTGCATACTATTCATAGATAATCCTCGAATTTCATATTTATATAAACTATAATGAAAAATAAAATGAAAAAAGGCTTTTTTAGTTTCGTAGATATATTAAATTAGGCAAAACATATACAGAGGAGGAAATAATGGGTAATGAATTTCCAGAGAAGTTCAGCTATGATGATATTTTATTGGTTCCTCAATATTCTGAGGTAGTTCCATCGGAAGTGGATGTCAGTTCTCAGCTTACCGAGCGAATCAAATTGAATATACCATTTCTTTCCGCCGCTATGGACACAGTAACAGAACATAATATGGCAATCGCTATCGCTCAACAAGGAGGACTGGGTATAATACATCGAAATATTCCTATCGATACACAGGCAGAGGAAATAAAAAAAGTAAAACGGTATGAAGCTGGAATGATTTCCAATCCATTGACTATAGTTCCTGATGCTACTGTGGGTGAGGCAGTAGCTGTTATGAAAGAATACTCTATCTCCGGTTTGCCTGTGGTGGAAAATGGAAAATTGAAAGGAATCCTAACTCACAGAGACCTCAGATTCGAGGATGATATGACAAAAAAGGTGTCCGATTTGATGACTCCGAAACCTATCACTATCCAGGAAGGATACAATTTCGATGATGCGGTGGAGCTATTGCATAATCATCGGATAGAAAAACTACCAGTGGTGGATGAAAACAATCGTCTGGTGGGATTGATTACGGTGAAAGATATCCAAAAATCACGCGAATATCCCGATGCTGTAAAAGATAAATATGGGAGACTGCTGGTTGGTGCTGCGGTCGGTGTGGGCAAGGATATGCCGGATAGAGCCGATGCATTGGTCTCCGCTGGCGCCGATGCTATTATAATCGATACCGCTCACGGTGATTCCAAAAATGTAGTGGAAACCACAAAATATTTGCGAAAACAATTCCCGGATGTAGATATTATCCCTGGCAATGTGGCTACTGCGGATGGTGTTAAAAGACTTATCGATGCTGGTGCCGATGCTATCAAAGTCGGAGTGGGACCAGGTTCGATATGCACTACTCGTGTGGTAACTGGGTCTGGAGTTCCGCAAGCATCAGCGGTAATGGAATGCGTAAAAGAAATAGCCAAATTCGGCAAACAGATTATTGCCGATGGCGGGATTAGATATTCCGGCGATATAGCAAAAGCAATCGGTCTGGGTGCTGGTGCAGTAATGGTCGGGAATTTATTCGCTGGCACCGACGAGGCTCCCGGAGAAACCATATTGTTCGAGGGTAGAAGATTTAAAGTATATCGTGGAATGGGTTCGCTCGGCGCTATGAAACGAGGTGCCAGAGATAGATATCATCAGGAAAATGTGGTGGATGAATCCAAATTAGTGCCGGAGGGTATCGAGGGCAGAGTGCCATACAAAGGACCGGTGACCGAAGTTATTTTCCAATTATTGGGCGGTCTGCGAGCAGGAATGAGTATTTCCGGTGCCGATAATATCAAACATTTCCAGAATAAAGCAAAATTCATTCGCATAACATTCGCCGGTATGCGTGAATCTCATCCACATAGTTTGATTATTACCAAGGAAGCTCCAAATTACAAGTTGAATTGAGTAAATACATATTAAATGATATCTATCGATTTATGGTATAGGTTTATAAAAAATGTTTGTCATTGTGTAGCAAAATTGTTAATTTAATATTGTGCTAATAATTTTTGGGAGGATATTATGGCTACTATATTAGTTGTCGATGATGAAAAGAATATACGAATATTATATCAGGAGGAACTAGAAGCTGAAGGTTATAAGGTTCTAACCGCAGAAAATGCGGATGAAGCGATAAAAATTCTGGACAATGAAAAAGTGGATGTAGTGGTCTTGGATTTGCGGATGCCCGGAACTCACGGTATCGACGCGCTGGAAAAAATGATGGTGAAAATCAGAGACCTTTCAGTTCTCATTAACACCGCATATTCCGAATATAGAGACGATTTTCTAACCTGGTTGGCAGAGGACTATATACTCAAATCAGCCGACCTATCAGTATTGAAAGATAAAATCAAGAAAATACTGGAGAAGAAAGGGAAAATTTAAAAGGGCAGAATTGAATCTTTCGGATAATAAAATCTGGCAGAAAAGAACTATATGGTTGATTATACTAACCGCAATCCTTCGTTTTGTATTGTTATTTAAATTTGGATTGACTCCCCAGGAAAGCTATTACTGGAATTTTGCTCGACATCTATCACTCGGATATTTCGACCATCCATCTGCGATGCCATGGACTATATGGCTCACCACTAATTTACTGGGAACAAATATCATAGGGATTAGATTTGGCGCCTGGTTATATGGTCTGGGTGCATTGATATTTATTTATTTGATTTCGCGCAAATTCTGGAACCATAAAATCACATTCTGGGTGATATTCGCAACGATTTCTGTCCCACTTTTCAATACCGCAGGAATTTTCTTTACTCCAGACCCACCACTGATATTTTTCTGGCTGGGAACTACATATTTTATCATTCAAGCAATAGAACGCCGACACTGGAAATATTGGATATTAACCGGGTTATTCGGCGGACTGGCTATGTTATCAAAATATACTGCGGTGTTTTGGTTCATATCTGCATTCCTGTTTTTGCTTCTCCATTCGGATGGGCGAAAATATTTTCGCACACCAAAACCATATATTGCTGTGCTGGTGGCATTGGTAGCTTTCTCGCCAGAAATAATATGGAATGCACAAAACGATTGGGCAAGTTTCGCATACCAAAGCACTCGCCGAGCAAATGAAATGCGAACACTTCGTATCGATTACTTCCTCGGATATCTCGGTGCACAATTGTTCGCAATCTCACCTGTTTTATATCTCGGCGCAATAGTTACAATGTTCAGCTCCGCGATTAAATGTATCCGAGAGAAATGGAAGAAAATTTCGTTTCGAGCAACCGAAACTGTCAATTTGGTGCTGTTTTCTTTTTCATTGCCTATGCTACTTTTTTTCTCCGCAGTGGGATTAGTATATTGGGTCAAATTAAACTGGCTGATACCTATTTACTTTATCCCGATTGCCGGATTTGTGGCAAATTCGATACACAACCGAAAGAAATGGCATATCTGGGGCACCTCGATTGCGATGATTACTACCATCACCATTACAATTGTTATGCTATTCCCGATTGTTCCAATAACTGGAGAATTGGCATCTACATTCGGCTGGAAAACTCTGGCGGAATATGTCAACAGTAAATTGGATACTATGCCATCGAACACATTCATATTCGGTGGAGAATATAAGGTCCCATCGGAATTATCATTCCATTTGCCCAATCATCCTCAAACCGCAGGACCGAATGTAATCGGGAGACCGGGATTGCAATATACATACTGGGTGAATGTGGACACATTGATTGGTCGTGATGCCATATTCGTTATCGACCCACGATGGGGTTTCGGTTATGAACACGGCGAACGATTGGTAGAAAAATATTTCCGAGAAGTAAACAAATGTGATGAGTTGGAAATACTCCGAGCAGGAACCAAACTCACCACTTTCCATATATATGAATGCCACCATTACAAGGGAACCGAGCGAGAGCAATAAGGGAATCTCCAGTTGTTTAACAGATTGCCTAAAAACTGTCATTTCGAAAACCAAATAGACGAGAAATGTTTATCTGTGTTCAATCTATGTGTATCTGCGGTTTCTATTCGCTTGATAGAACAAAAATGAAAGCAAAATTCCACTGGTGAATTTGCTAATCGAATATCAATTATTCTGAATATTTTGAAACTTTAACATACTTTTCGGAGTAACTCGAACTATGAAATATGCACAAATGGCTTTCATTATATCGAAAGGGATAAATGGCAATGCACCCACCGATATTGCAGTGGTTAGTGTAATTGGTTTCTGAACGATATATTTACTCCAGCCAATAAGCCACAATATTCCAATTAAATATATTACCAGAATTCCCACCACTATTGCGATTATGATTTTGATGGTTTCAGAAAATTTCAAATTGTTCACCGAACCTACCAGTAAAGCAGAAATGGGGAATGCCAGTAAGTATCCGAAT
>QNEG01000188.1 GCA_003645115.1 bacterium
CATTTTAATATCGAATCGGCAGATATAGACAACGATGGTGACCTCGATATAATGGCGGTTTACGGTAGAATAACAGATGGACCTTTATATATTTTCAGGAATCAAGGAGCAAGAATTTTTAATTTGGATTCTCTTTTTCTACCTGCTGGGAGCGATAGAAGACACGGCTTATCGGTCGGCGATATTGACAATGATGGTGATATCGATATTGTATCGACTGGTTTCTGGACACCTTCAGCTACTATTGCCAATGTCCTATTGAATGATGGAACCGGTAATTTCCCGACAGATATTTCTATTTATCCAGGACCTTGCCATGGTGGTTCAAATATTTATGATTTCAATGACGATGGCTGGCTCGATATACTTTTCTTTAGGGGAAGTCCTGAGGGTTATCTAAAAATATATGAAAATATCGGTGCTCCACCGTATTTCACAGATGCGAGCTCATACTCTGTGGGTCCTTTTCCTGTCGAGGCATCGGGCGGAATGGTTATCGATGTAAATAATGATGGTTATGTGGATATTTATGCAGATAATACGGGAGATAATTCATATCTTTTCTGGGGTCCCGATTATTTAAGTTATGTGTCGCTCCCTGTCAATCAAGACCATCATGGGATGTTTAGAGACCCTGGAAATATCCTAAATAAAACAAAGACAGCATTCTATGAGAGCAGTATATTCGATACCGAATTTGAATCGGGTATTTGCTCCGGAACAGTAAACTGGATTGCTTATGATGACCGCGACTATCACAACCATCCATATCCATCCTTGCCCGATCCGATTGGCGCCGAATGTAAAATTCTCGCTCGCTCTGGCGATAACCCGACAGTCGATGCTTCATGGACCGATTGGGACACATTGACAGATGGCGGAATATTACCATCATCCATACTTGGACATCGATATATCCAATATCGTGCTGAGTTGTGGTATGAAAACCCAGCATATCTGCCTTGGCTGGAGCGGATGGAGTTCGAGTTCGAAGAATGCACCGATACCTGCACCCCATCCATAGACTCGGTTTGGTTCTGGGAGGAGACCGATTGCGACAACCGAAACATTGTGGAAATCTGCTATATTCTATCCTCCGATTGCCCGGGGAGCACATATACGATTTCTGTGCAGATGTCAGCCGACTCTGGCGAGACATGGACTGTCCCGCTCGATTCGATATGGGATGCAGAAGGCGACATCGGCGATGGCATCCTGCCCGATACGCATTGCTTCTTCTGGGAAATGGGATACGATTTGCCGGATACGGAAGGATATGATTGGATGGTGAAGGTAACTTTAGGTTCTACACTTGTGCTCATAGATAGTTTTTCTTTCCTCGATACATTGAGATATATAATTTCTGGCAATGATGGATATGTTGACCTGGATAGCGGATATGTTGTTCTGACACAAAACCTGAATGACCGTAATGGCAGGTTGATACTTGTTGACTCAATATTCTTGGATACATTACAAATCGAATACAGATTCAGGATGACTCCTGGAGACTGTTATGGAGAAACCGATACAACCGGCGGCGATGGAATATCATTGATTTTTTCTCAATATGTTGACCCACCTCTTGCCACAGGTGGGCTTATTGGAATTATGCACACAGGTGGCTGGGGAATTGCTGTTGATAATTTCCGTAATATATGTAGTGATATCGATGGTAATCATATCGAATTAAGTATCGATAGTGCAACTTGCTATGAAGGACCACATCCAATTCCGCATCCACTCGAGCAAATTTCAATACCATTTGAAATAATTGATGGATTGTGGCATCAGATGTCTGTGAATATCAATTATCCCACATATACAATCATAATGGATGATATCGAATACATTTCAGGAGATTTTCCTTCACTTGTGCCGTTCTGGGCACATTTAGGTTTTTCTGCATCGACAGGTGGTTGCAGATGTGAACAGGTTGTAGATGATTTTACTATCTATGCTATTAACAGCGATTATACTGAAAATGCAGATACCGCTCTCGCTCCCCTCGATTCTCGCCCCCCGAATGTTTCATTATCTTGCCCTGATGACATCGTTAGTCCGGGTGATACAATACATCTTCACTGGACAATCGATGACCTTTTTTGGAGTAATGATGAATGCACATTATATATCGATTATTGCGGACTTGCGGATACTATATTGACCTCGGATACACTGGACGATTGGATTGTTCCCGATATATCTTGCGATAGTATATGTTTTCGAGTTGCGGTGCATGATAGTTTCTGCAATTGGGGATATGATGAATGTTGTGTTCCTTGTTCCACAGGTTTATTTGCTAATCTTATTAATCCACCAAACGATTCTATTATTGCTTGCGATGACCAACAAATTATATTTGGAATTCACACTGTGGATATAGCGGAAACATCGCGGATTTTATGGATAGCAGACACTACCGACGACCCCGACCCGCATAGTCCTTTCGGTTATGATTACGATGATCTTGGTATTGTTCTTGTGGATTCACTTGGTTCTTTGGGATTCGTAGTCGATACTATGTCCCCAACAAGAAATTTTGAGGATACATTGTCTTATTATAATCTTTTAGTTCTTGCATATAACATTCCTAATCCGTTAAGTTTCGAACAAATCGATTCAATCGACTCTTTTGTATCGAGGGGCGGCGGTTTACTTTCTCTCCCGCAAGCGAGATTGAGTGATGAACATGAAGTCCCGATTCATAATGCTGTTCTTTCTCCGGTTGGAATATCCTATATGACTCCGCGAATAAATTATATAGACTCGATACCTATTTATAGCTCCCATCCTATTTTTGATGGAGTTGAATCTATAACATTTTATAAACCATTTCCTATAAGTTGTGCACCTTCGCAATGCCTGATAAATTACTCGGGTTATTGTATAATGGCGGCTGATACATATAATAGTGGAAAGATAGTTGCAAAAGCAAATGACCATTTTCTAAACAACGGAGATTTGATATACACTGGTGTATCCGGACCTGTAAGAACTGATTATAGGGGAGCAGACAACTATATATTTGCTCGAAATCTGTTTATGTGGCTTGCTGGAAGAACAGCAATATCGATTTGTCCTCTCGATACTTCATCGATTATACTAACCATAGATGGTATAGATTATACGATAGATTCGTCGGAAATCTATTATACGGAGCCATATCTCACATTTACGCCGCCATCAACAGATTATTGGACATCCGGGACGCATACATTTTCACTTCATATAGAGGATACCTGTGGGAATACATTCGATTCTTCATATAGTGCGATATTCGATTTCGACCCGCCAGATATTGATATAGTAAATCATATATTGATAGATGAATTAGATTCTATTGAAATCATATTGACAGATACGATTGCGGGACTGAATCCCGATACGGGATATTATGTTATCGATTCGACAGATACGATATATTATTCGCTATCTGATATGGCGGGGACTCTTTATATATGTCCCGATACTGGATGGTCTGCTGGTGAACATCGTATATGTATTACTGCCTGCGATGACCCCGATTTGTGTGAACCAAATTGTGATGATACCTGTTTCACTATTATATTTTCCACCCTTCTTTCTGCCGAAATTATCACTCCGCCCGAGGATGCAATAATCGCTTGCGATGACCAGCCAATTGAATTCAATGTATTTTATGATTCGCTTTGCCTGCCACTGGATACAAACAATACTATGCTGATAATCGATAGTGCAGATACATATACACTCGACTCTACACAATTACATTTCGACCCGGCGGAATCATTACTTCAATTTCAGCCGGATCCTGGGTTCTGGAATAGCGGATGGCACTGGTTCCAGTTGCATCTGCAGGATAATTGCGGGAATGTATTCGATTCTTTATATTCTGCGATTTTCGATATAGACCCGCCATTTGCATCGATGATTACATTGCCAATCGGCGAGCCGAATTCTTACGATTCCATTCCTCCTGGGGGATTTACATATGATACTCAACAGGACATCGTTATCGATTTCTGGGATGAAATTTGTGATGTAAATCTCGACTCCTTATATATCAGTGTTGGAGGGGATGTAATCCCTTTTACGCAATCCACATATCGGGATCCACACTGACAGTCGTTCCCGAGAATTGCGGAATTAAATTCTATCCAGGGGATACCGTGGAGGTCATCCTGCGATTATGTGATACTCCCGATTTGTGCGCTCCTAATTGCGCCGAATATAGCTGGTTTTTCAGTTTAGTGCCATCTGCAGGATGTTCCAGAGTGCCTAATCCATTCACCCCCAAATAATGACCTTATGAATGATTACTGTCAATTTACATTTCCAGGTTTGTATTATGAAAAAGCTACAATCAATATTTATAATATGCACAATATATTGGTAAAAAAGATTGAGGTCGAAACAGGATTATTAGCGAAGGAAAATTCTATCTGGGATGGAACAGATAGCCGAGGGAATCCAATGCCGCAGGGACTTTATCTATACATCATCGAGGTCGATGGCGAAATAGTCTGCAATGGCACGGTGACTATTGC
>QNEG01000189.1 GCA_003645115.1 bacterium
ATATTTTCATTGCGACCTTCCCAGACCTGAATATTTCGGGATAAGGTTTTTATCAACTTCCCCTCCATATCGAAAATATCCATATCCACATTACCGGGATAATTGGAATGTATAGTGATATTTGTCCAATCCACAATTCCATCATTATTTGGGGAAAATGGATTCGGGGAAATAATCACATTAGCGATAGGCTGGTCATCGGCAGATAAACCGGTCAGCGAAAATAGTCCCAAAATGGTCATAGTATCCAATTCAGATAGCATATCGATGGAGTTGGAATGGATATCATTTTTCCCACCAGAATAAATCCAGGTATGTGTGGTTCTATTTAGTGTCGCCAGGACAAAATTTTCCTCGGCATAATGTTGGAATGGCGAATCGGCATCCTCGAAATAATGAAAGGACAAAAATTGTGGGGTCAAAAATACATTGGCAGTGTCCTGCGAATAGATTTTCAATATTCGATATTGCTGGAAATCGACCAAATCCGGTGACTTTGTCTCCATACTATCGGGAATAGACCAGCCGGAAAATTCTATATTTATGGTATCCGCATCGGGGGAAATTTCTTCTCGCCTCATTCTAATAACAGTTCCATCGGGGAATTTTTTCACCAGTGAATCCAAAAATGTATTAACAGCTATTCGATATTTCACCGTATCTATTTGCTGTGCGGTCGGAATTATTCTATTGGGATTCGGCGATACAGTGGAATATGGATACACCGGTGGTTGTGGTTCCGCAGTATCTGCATAATCCTGTGGATTGTATGAAATATTTGCCGATGGGTCTTGTGCGAAAAAGTAAAATTCAAAAGAGTCGGGATTCACTAATTCGGCAGGTAAATCACCGACAAAGCAAGCGGTCAATTCTCTAAATCCCAATGGAATAGGGGTTCGCCATTCTAACTCGCCGACATTCCGCCAGTATAATAATGCCTCGGACACTTCCACATCATCGTCTATTTCCACTTCGATATAAATTCCATCCGTTCCGGTTAGATATTGCATCGAGTCTGGAATGTCGAATGATATAACCGGCGGAGATATATCATAGCTTCGATGCGATTCTAACACCACTGGAGTTTGAATAGTATAGTCCAGCATTTCTTCCTGTGTTCTACCTGGTTGTTTGGGATTTCCATATTGGTCGAGTCCTGGCATAGTTAGCAAATCAATCACATTGGGGTCGATATCACTTTCTGCACCACCATTGAATTGCCATTGATTATTTGTTCCCGAATTTACCCATCGAACACCAGACATATCGTCAGGGCTATCGTGTCCAAGCATAAGCACTATAAAATCCCATTGCTCAAATCGAGTGGTATCCGCCTGCCCTATATTGTCTGTCAATGCAGATTTATCCACTGTGATATAAATCGTATTCATTGCAGAATCTGCGGAGATTTCCACTGCGGATACATTTTGAGTAAAATTGGCAAATATATCCTGCCCGTTGGATGCAAAAAGACCCTTCCACCAGCCATCGGCGGAGATTGCGAAATCCCATGCATCGGTGGAAGAAAATTTTATGTTTCTGCTGGGCAAACCCACCGATGCTCCACCGCTATGGCAATCCACATAGATATCGATTTTCTGCAAATTGAGCACGGAATAATATGGACTCCACCAAACCACCGATGAATCGGGAATTTGTCCAACTTTTATTTCGAATTGATATGTTCCCTCGGTAGTCAAATCGCGTATTTTTACATATTCTATATCGAATGCACCATCGACGAATACTCTGTCGGTAGGATACGAATACCATCCCGGTCCATAATCGTCGCCGCTCACATCATCTACTTCACGAACAACTCCAGCTCGTTCCAGAATAATATTCAATTCTACCTGTTCATCTTGGTTAACCTCGACTCCCTCAATAATTTGATTCACATAATCGACTGATTGCGGGTCAACTAAAACATCGTATGCACCGGTGGGAATATGAGTTATCTGGTAATATCCATCGCCTATTTGAGTGGTGTCACCGAACCCGATAGTTTCATTCTCTGCGATAGCGAACAGTATAGTCTGGACATCTGCGGGTTCAACATTTCCATATATAATTCCGGTATATGGCATTAGCACAAAATCGACCACATTGCTATCCTCAGAAATCATTATACTAATAGCAGAATCGGGAATGAATCCATTTGCGGAGGCGATTATATCATAGCTTTCTCCAATTTCTACTCCAGCAAGCAAATAACTTCCATCTTCTACAGATGAAAACGATTCAGAAAAAAATTCTCCTGATGGAATCGAATATGCGGAAATTCTGGCTGATGGATATGGCGGTTCGGAAAAAGCGGTGTCATCGAACTGGACTGTGCCGGATATATATGCTCCGGAAAAATCGGGAATGCCATCGTAATCACTATCGATGAGTATGGAAATAAATTCATCGAGCCGGTGAGGTCCCTCGCCACCATCTATGGCAGGATTATCTGGCAATGCATCGGCGGCGCCCCAATTATCTCCGCCAGCGATAATTCCCACAAGTTTCAACTGCGCACCAGGAAAAACAATATCCTCGATATCGGAATAAATAGCATTCCACGGGATAGCGATTTCCTGCTGATAAGAACCACCGGTGGCGACTATACAGGATGATGTTATCTCGGTAGTGGAGCTATCTGCGACAAGATAAACATTGGGATTTTGGGCATTCCAGCTGGCGACCATCAAATCGATTCCCACACTATCGGGAAAAGTAATGTTTCGAGGATACGAACCAGAATAATCTCTTTCGCTATTAAAATCGGTGACCCCACCATCTTTCCCGCACTCTACATATAACAACATCGCATTATTGGATATGGAATATTCTACGCCCAGATAGATATAATTAGCATCCCAGGTGAGCCAGATATTATCCAAATCGTTTCCTGACCAGTATGAATCATCCGGCGGGTCGTCGGCGATTAGTTCATCTGCTTCCCAGTCGTTTTGGGAAATCTCGATTATGCCATCGACATCGGGAGTATTGTATGGTTCAGCGCATATGGGACAAATCAACGACAATATGCACCAACCGATAATTATTTTTCTTGAGCAATTTTGCATCGATTACAATTTATTTAAGCAGGGTCATTTTCCCCGATAATGTGTAGTCCCCGCTTTTCAGCCGATAGATATATGTTCCGCTGGGAACGGGATTATTCTGGTTATCCTCGCCATTCCAGATAAAATTATATGTTCCTGGTTCTTTCAATTCATCGCTCAATTTTCGAATTAATTTGCCATCGAGGTTATACACAGTGAGCGTTGCTGGAGTTTTCAATTGCTGGTATATCACCACCTTAATTTCTGTGGCATCGTTGAATGGATTGGGCGAACTATCCACGATTATAATATCTTGTGGCAATGGAACCGATTTTACTTTATCCTCCAGCACACCGAAAGTAACTACCGGAAGCCATAGTGTGTCCTCATCCTGAGTAAGAGTGAATCGATGATTTTGAAATGGTGGCAACGGTTCATTATCGGTGCCATCGGTGGTGAATTTATATTCTACTTCTCGGTATGTTCCGGTGGGGAATTCGATTATAGTAGTGTAAATGCTATCTTCGGCGGTTTCATCGCAATGAGTGCCGTCGTCGTATATTCTATCATGTTCAGTCCAGCCATCATCCCAACCCCAATGCAATGGTGGTTGATTTCCTGCGATATATGGGTCGGTTACTATTTGCCCGGACATATCGACTCGAAATACCACAGAAATTGGTCGAGTAGTTCTATTGTTCCAGTAATCGGTTGGAAGGTATTGTTCGCCATCGCCGGTATCGTTCACTTGGAAGGAACGATTTGCTATTTCCTCCCAGATATATGGTGTCGAACCCATAATATACTTATATTCTTGATGTTTAGGAGAACCCTCGGGGATAAGCACCGAACACTCATAAATTCCATCGGAATCGGTATCCTCACAGGCGACCGGGCTATCATCCCAACCGGTAAAGGTTCCAACTACACTGACCGGTTCTACCAGCGAATCCACTCCATTCATATCGACTGAAAAATAGACCATAACATCCATACTGGTCGGCGAGATAATCTGATATACCAACGGGTCATCTTCAGTGGCGGGATTTCCCTCCTGGTCATTGCCCTGGCAGGTAGTCCCATCGGTGGAATCATAAGCCTCACAATATACCTCGATAGACATCCTTGGACTCAATCCGGATGATGGTATAACTCCCATATATTCATCGTTATTTCCCACATCTACATTATATTCCATTGTTATAGTATTCCAGTGAAGTCCTCCCGAGACACGATAGTATAAAGTTGCGGACAAATCCTCACCGGGAGCACTCGCCGATGAATCGGTAACTCCTTCTTTCCAGATTTGGAAATACACTTCGAGGTCTTCGCCAGCGGTGATATCTGCCTCATCCAGTGGCCAAATATTCCCGCACCAACCTATCTCGCCAAATGTGGGAACAATAATTATGACCACCAACAAAAATGCCACACAAAATTTCCAATTCATGACTCCCTCCTGATTTGAGTTTCTG
>QNEG01000190.1 GCA_003645115.1 bacterium
GATGAATATGAGGGCACTGGAATCGGGCTTTCCATTTGTAAAAAAATTGTCCAACGGCACGGCGGAAAAATATGGGTCGAATCCGAACTGGGAAAAGGTTCTACATTCTACTTTTCCATACCGATATCTGAAAAAAAATAGTAGCATAGATTTTATAATTACTCGCCCATAAATTTCCTTTGACAGATTTAAAATCCTATCTATATTTTATCGACTATATTCAAAGGACATAGTATGAATGAATATGAAAAGACGAATATCCTTCTTATCGAGGATGAGCGAAGTGATGCCAGATTGGTTCTGGAATTAATATCGGAGATAAAGAATAAAATTTTCCAGATGGAATGGCAGCAGAACTTGTCTGGTGGTATCGATTATCTTGAAAATAACCCCGTGGATGTAATACTGCTGGATTTGATGTTGCCGGACAGCTGGGAAATGGAAAGTTTCAACAAAATCAAGGCAGTAGCACCCAATATTCCAGTGATAATATTAACTGGTTTCAAGGATGAGAAACTCGCCATAAAAGCAGTCCAGCGTGGTGCTCAGGATTATCTTTTTAAGAGTGATATTTCTGCAAAGTTGTTGGAACGCTCTATTAGATATGCTATCGAACGGCAGAGAACTATTATCGAATTAAAAGCATTATCGGTAATCGATGAACTAACCGGACTATATAATCGTCGAGGTTTTCTTACATTAGCCGAACAACAAATGAAATTCGCTAATAGAAATAATAAGGGAATTATTCTATTGTTCATCGATGTGGATGACCTCAAGGCAATTAATGATAAATTCGGGCATAATGTCGGCGATGTAGCATTGACCGACACCGCTGATATATTGAAAGAATCGTTTCGTCGTTCCGATATAATAGCCAGAATCGGCGGCGATGAATTCGCTATATTGGCTTTAGAAGCAGAAAAACACAATGAAGATATTATATTATCACGATTGAGAGAAAAAGTTAACGACTATAATCGATCCGGAAAACTCGGACTCGAACTATCGCTGAGTATAGGCGTGGCACATTATGATTCCAATGAGCCTTGTTCTGTCGAGGAGTTGATGGCTCGAGCTGACAATACTATGTATAAACAAAAACACCAGAAATAATTTCAATATGCGCTTATGGAAATTTTCATCACATAATTTCAAAGGATGTGTTCTATTCATTCTCGTTTTGGCATTATCACATTCCGGTTGTTATCGACCGATAGAAACTCCACCTGCCGATTTTCCTACTAATGAAGAATTGCGGTTTATTCTGAATATAATCAAGGAAAGTGATTATTTGATTGTGACAAAGAATTTCGGCGAGCAGGAAATAAAAATTTCCAATAACCAGGTGATAGAGGATATTATCTCCTGCCTTAATATCGCCGTGCTAAAACCTCACCAGGAAATATCGCAGGATTGGACTTTGATATTTATCAAGGACGAGCGTGTATTGAAAAGTTTCTGGATAGATAGCAAACATTCCATCTGGGGTTTCACCGGTGAAAATGCAGAATTAGGCACCTGTTCAAAATCACTATTCGATATCATTCGAGAATTTCAATTAAAATGATTTCTCGCCTTGTGCATTGTGTGGTGATTATTGTAGAAATAATCGGAGGGCCGGGGATTCGAACCCCGAAGGGCTTATCACCCGGCGGATTTCAAGTCCGCTGCCTTACCAATTAGACTAGCCCTCCGATGGTTATTATATAAGGATTTATAAGAGTGAACTTTTCTTTCTTTTTAGCTTGTGCCAAAATTGTGCCGATCTTACTATTGAGTTTCATCACAGCGCTTCTCAACGATTCCTGACTAAGATGAGCATAACGAAGTGTAACTCGAAAACATTTATGACCGAGTAATCGACGAATAAGCTGTAAACTAAAACCCTCAATAGCCAAATGTGATGCAAATGTGTGGTGTAAATCGTGAAATGTGCAATCGCTAATTCTAGCCCTTCTTAAAGCTGCATTAAATCCATTCTTTATACCTCGATATGGACTGCCATTATCTTTATGAAAAACAAACTTGCAGTCGGTTGTATGTATGTCGAGTAAAGTCTTATATAGAGTATTATTTATCGGGATTGTTCTCATTTCATTGTTTTTTGATTTCCTCATAGTAATTATCTTTTGTATAAGGTCAACACTCCTCCACTCAAGATTTAATATTTCCGACTTTCTCATCCCCGTATTTAAAGCAGTTATAATAATCGGTTTAAGATGAGGGGCGCAATTATCGAGTAGTTGGTTAATTTCATCGTAAGTAAGGAAACGAATTCTTCCTGGTGGTTCTTTGAATTTTTTCACACTTTTTGTCGGGTCATGGGAGATGATTTCCCACTTGCGAGCGAGAGTGAACATATGGCTCAAACAAGCCAATTCTCGATTGACCGAAGCAGGAGACACTTCATTTCTCCTCATAATCTTATATTTTTCAATTTGTTCGGTTGAAATTTCAGAAAGCAACACACCACCAAAGGCTTCTTTCAAATGACTAATACTGAGAACATCTCGCTCAAATGAGCTCTTCGCCTTATTCGCCCTTGAATACTCAAAATACTCCTCTGCAAATTCTTCGAATAACACCCGCTTATTTTCGTGAATGCCCAGATGCTCTTCGCGGGCTATTCTGACTTCGGTGTCTTTGAGAGCGAGCTCTGCTGTCTTTCTGTCCTTACCGACTGCTCTACGAATCCTTTTGCCTTTGTAGGTGAAATCGAGATACCAACTTTTCCCTCTCTTATAAATCCTTGCCATAATAAAAACCTCCAATGCTTAAAGTTATTCTCCAATGTTCTATTGTCAAGCCATAACTAATTTAGGGATTATAACTTATTTTGTGTAATTGATATGGAGGTTATAAATTACCTCCCTGGCATAGAAAAACAAAACACAGGGAGGTTTCAAATGAAACAGCATTTTTATGATGAATGCAAAATAAGTGATGTTGATTTGTTTGGCAAGGGAAAAATTAGGGATTTTTTGCTGGACAGAGTTTTGGTGTTCTAACGGAGAGATGTTTGATGGTCTGATAAGCTCTATGACAGTCAGTCGCCGCGTTGGTGAGTATCTGGTTGAGCGATTGCGAGCGTTTGAGGAGAAGCGAATTGAAAAAACACCGATGATACTTGTGGTGGACGGCATCTGGTTGAAAATAAAAGGCAAGGGGAAACGCGTGTTGTTGTGCGCTGTCGGAATCGACAAAGATGGTGTTTCCAAGATTATCCATTTCGAATTTTATCCGGATGAAAGCCCGGAAAGTTGGACCGATTTCTTGGAAAAGCTCATTGATATAGGATTAGACCCAACTTTAGTGAAATTGGTCGTCAGCGATTGCATCAGATGGTTGAAAAAGATTGTTTCACATATATTCCCGAATGCCAAATGGCAAAGATGCATATTTCATCTTATTATGGACGCTGGTTACAAAATTAAAAATTATCGTGCCAAAAGAAGTTTTCAGAAAATGCTGGGATGGGTATTCAAAGCACCGAGTGTCCGTGCGTTCTGGGAACGATGGAAAAAATTCAAGGATAAATGGCAGTGGAGGCAACCCAAAGCATTCAGAATCGTAGAACTCGGACTCGACGATGCCACTGTCTTTTTCCAGTTCCCAAGACATTCATATTAGAAAGTGAACTAACTGGTTTGGCGCATTAAATAGCATAAACAGTGCCAAAAAACTAATAACTATGCCAGTTTTCGCAATTACACAAAATTAGTTACAGACACTATTTCCGGAAAAATATTGACAATCCCCGTTTTACCAATATAATATATCGATGTACAATGAAATTTACAAAATGGGTAGCGTCTATTTTGCTACTGTTGGCTGTCCTAAAAACGAAGTTGACACCCAGATTTGGCTGGATTGTCTGTCTAAATCGGGCTATCGAATTTTGGATAATCCGAACGAGGCAGATTTTTTATTTATAAATACATGCGCATTTATAGATGATGCTCGTCTCGAATCGCGTGAAGCAATCGAGGCTATGGGAAAAATTAAAAAGTCATTTCCACCGAAAAAGCTCTATATTGTGGGATGTTGGCCCCAAATGGACGGTGAAAGACTCCTAACCATGTTCCCCTTTGCGGATGCCATATTTGGAAATCGTAATATACCTAAATCATGCGAATCTTTTATGCAGCTTTGCAGCCATAAAGAACAGGTCGCTTACCTTCCTGACGAAACCTGTAATTGGTATCCTTTAACAAACTTCAATCCTACAACATTTCCATATGCCTATCTCAAAATTGCAGAGGGCTGTGATAATTTTTGCTCATATTGCACTCTTCCTTGTATTCGTGGACCATATCGGAGTATGCCAATCAATATACTTGTAGAACAGACCACCCATCTTGTAACGCACGGTTTTAAGGAAATAATCCTTATCGCTCAAGAAACGACCCAATACGGTCAGGATTTACCCGATAAACCCGAGTTGGTAAAATTACTCGATGAGCTCAATTCTATCGAAGGAGATTTTGTCATAAGACTTATGTATGCC
>QNEG01000191.1 GCA_003645115.1 bacterium
CGCAGAAGATGTGACCGTCGGGGAAATCTATATGATGAAATTGGTTCACCTTGCCGACGACAAGATTCACGCTCGCTCCATAGGACCATATAGCCTGGTGACTCAACAACCATTAGGTGGCAAGGCTCAATTTGGTGGACAGCGATTCGGCGAGATGGAAGTGTGGGCATTAGAAGCTTACGGCGCAGCATATATGCTTCAGGAAATGCTCACTGTTAAATCTGACGATGTTCAGGGCAGGAGTCTTATGTATGAGACCATAGTAAAAGGAGAAAATCCCCCCGAACCGGGGATACCCGAATCATTTAGTGTCCTGGTCAAAGAACTTCAGGCATTATGTGTAAATGTTAAGTTGCTCGAAGAAGAAGAAGATTAAAATTATAAAACCGGGAAAATTCCCCAAATAATTGAATAAATCATAATAAGAAGGGGTGAAAATATGGCAATGATAGGAAGAACCACCAGCAAAGATAAATCGGTATCGGATTTTTCTGCGATACAAGTAATGCTCACCAACCCGGAAAATATTCGTTCTTGGAGTTATGGCGAAATTACAAAACCAGAAACTATAAATTACCGCACATTTAAACCTGAAAATGATGGTCTATTTTGTCAACGCATATTCGGACCGGTAAAAGATTTCGAATGCGCCTGTGGAAAATACAAAGGCTCCAGATTCAAGGGAGTTATTTGTGATAGATGTGGTGTGGAAATCACTCACTCACGAGTGCGAAGAGAACGAATGGGGCATATCGAACTGGCAGTCCCGGTAACGCACATTTGGTATGTTAGAACCAATCCAGCCAGAATAGGGAAATTGTTAAACCTATCACTTAAGCAATTAGACCAGATAATATACTATGAAACATATATAGTAGTCGATCCCGGCGATACCGAGACCACCGGTTTGAAATACAAACAATTGCTCACCGAACACGAATATCGCGAACTTAAGAAAAAGAAATTGGAATTTACTGCGATGATGGGAGCAGAAGCAATTAAGACACTACTTCAACAATTACGATTGGACGATATGGCAGCAGAAATCCGCTCCAGGATAAATGTGGAAAGGTCTAAGCAGAAGAAAAAATCATTGCTGAAACGATTGACTGTAGTGGAGGCATTACGACAGTCTGGCAATAGACCGGAATGGATGGTTCTGGAAGCTATACCGGTCCTTCCGCCGGATTTGCGTCCACTTATCCCACTGGATGGTGGAAAATTCGCAACTTCAGACCTGAACGACCTGTATCGAAGACTGATTAATCGAAACAATCGATTGAAAAAACTTATGGAAATTCAAGCTCCCGAAGTAATATTGCGGAATGAAAAACGAATGCTTCAGGAAGCTGTGGACGCACTTATCCAGAATGGAAAAGTTACTACCGCTGTTCGAGGACAAAGCCGTCGCCCATTGAAATCACTGTCCGATTTTCTCAAGGGAAAACAAGGTAGATTCCGCCAGAATCTATTGGGCAAAAGAGTGGATTATTCCGGTCGTGCAGTTATAGTGGTGAACCCAGAGTTGAAATTATGGCAGTGTGGTTTGCCCAAGACTATGGCACTCGAATTGTTCAAGCCATTCATAATACGAAAACTGGAAGAAAAAGGAATTACTCAAACTATTCGTTCGGCGAAAAAATATGTGGAGCGAGGAAAATCAGAAATTTGGGACTTGCTGGAAGAGATAATTAAGGACCATCCAGTAGCATTGAACCGTGCTCCTACACTCCATAGATTGTCCATTCAGACTTTTTATCCTACATTAGTGGAAGGGAAAGCGATTCAAATTCATCCGCTGGTGTGCGCTTCATTTAATGCTGATTTCGATGGCGACCAAATGGCTGTTCATGTTCCATTATCATTCGAAGCTCAAATGGAGAGTCATCTGCTGACTATCTCCACAAATAATATATTGCTTCCTGCCAATGGTGAACCAATCGCATCACCATCACAAGATATGGTTCTTGGCGCTTACTATATGACAAAAGAAATTCCCGGCAAAAAAGGAGAGAACAAACTGTTTTCTTCCACCGATGAAGTTCTTATGGCATACGACCATAATAAGATAGATCTTCACGCAAAAATCTATGTTCGAGTTCCCGCTCAAAGGATGCATCTGGTGGTATATGATGGCGCCGAAATCAAAAAGGGTGATTTGATAGGAAGAATACCTCGATGTCCACAAAAAGTGGAAAAAGAAGTAAAAGGCAAAAAGAAAGAGAAAAACGATTCCCCAAATGCAGTAAAGACAGAATTAATTCAGGATATAGAGGATATCGTTTCTCCTGCCACAGGAAGGGTAAAAATAAAAATCGGGAAGGATGTGCATCAATTTACCGAGGTAATTATCACCGACAAGAATGATAAAGAACATTTAGTGAAAATACCTCACGCATTCATCGCTACTACTACCGGGAGAGTGATATTCAATCAAATAGTTCCTCGTGAATTGGGTTTTATAAATAGACTATTGAAGAAAAAGACACTGAAAAATCTTATCTCCGAGGCTTATGACAAAGTAGGATTACTAAGGGTAGGGAAATTTTTAGACGATTTGAAGAAATTCGGTTTCGAGGCAGCGACAAATGGCTCAATCTCTATCGGAATAGACGATTTACTTCCGCCACCGGATAAGGAAAAATTAATCGATAAAGCGCGGAAGGAAATTCATCGTATAATGGATATGCGCCAGAAAGGAGTAATAACCGAAAAGGAACGATATAATAATGTAATAAATATCTGGTCAAAGACTCAGGAAACCATAACCGAATCACTTTTTGATATATTGAGCAAACACAATTATGGAATGAATCCACTTGCAATGATGGTAGATTCTGGCGCACGAGGTAGTCAGGACCAGATACGGCAACTTTCCGCACTGAGAGGCTTGATGTCGAAACCGCAAAAACGGATGACCGCTCAATCCATTATCGAAACTCCTATCCTATCCAGTTTCCGCGATGGTTTAAATGTAATGGAATATTTTATTTCCAGTCACGGTCAGCGGAAAGGACTCGCCGATACCGCATTGAAAACCGCCGATGCTGGATATCTTACCAGAAGATTGGTAGATGTGGCGCAGGATGTAATTATATCCGAATATGATTGCGGGACTATTCGTGGAATAGACCGCTCCGCACTCAAGGATGGCGAAAAAGTGATTATACCACTGCGAGATAGAATTACCGGTAGGTTTGCTGCCGAGGATATTTACGACCCTGTTACTGGCGAACTATTATTAGAAGCTTATGAATATATTACCGATGAAATCGCTCGGACAATCGAGGATAAAGGTATCGAGACGGTGCGGATTCGCTCGGTGCTCACCTGCGAATCTCAAACCGGTGTTTGCGCAAAATGTTATGGTATGGATTTGGCTACTCGCGAAGTAGTTTCAATCGGCGAGGCTATTGGAATTATCGCTGGAGAAAGTATCGGCGAGCCTGGCACACAATTGACTCTACGGACATTCCATATCGGTGGTATCGCTGCTACCGGGACCGAACAATCACATGTGGAAACAAAATATTCCGGCCAGGTAATATATAATCGTCTAAAAGTTATAAAGGACCCTCAGGACATCGGCAAGGGAATAGTATTGAACCGAACCGGTTCTATAATCGTGGCTGATGACCAGGAAATCCAGCATACATACGATGTTCCCTATGGCGCCAGAATTATGGTAGAACATCAACAGAAAGTGGAAAAGGGAGATATATTATATGAATGGGACCCATATACCAACCCGATTTTAACCGATGTAAGCGGGACCGCGAGATTACAAGATATAGTAGAAGAAGTTACCGTGAAAGAGATGGTGGATGAAACTACTATGACTAAAGAACTGGTGGTAATCGATGTAAAAGATAAGAAACTCAATCCGCGGATAGAGGTAGAATCCGATGGTGAAATAGTGGCGACATATCATTTGCCTTTAGATGCTCATATATTAGTTAAAGATGGGGAAGAAATCAAAGCGGGACAACCAGTTGCAAAATTAATGCGAGCGATAATGCGCACACGAGACATCACTGGGGGACTGCCTCGAGTTACTGAACTTTTCGAGACCCGCAAACCAAAAAATCCTGCCATTATCGCCGAAGTGGATGGAGTAGTCGAATTTCCCGGTGAGGAGACCACAAAAGGATTTAAAGTAATCATACACGGTTATCAGGAAGAGGTTCGAGAATACACTATTCCTCGTGGAAGGCACATATTGATTCAGGATGGAGACCATGTTGAAGCTGGTCAGAAACTTTGTGATGGTCCTATAATTCCCCACGACATTTTACGAATAAAAGGAGACCAGGCAGTAATGGAATACTTGCTTAATGAAGTGCAACAAGTATATTCTTTGCAATCTGTCAGTATCAATGATAAACACATAGAAACTATAATTTCGCAGATGTTGAGAAAGGTCAGGATAATCGATGGAAATGACACCAAATTCCTCAAGGGAGAACAAATAGATAGAGCGACAGTGCTTGCGGAGAATATGAAG
>QNEG01000192.1 GCA_003645115.1 bacterium
ACGAAAAATCTGCTGGATGCGTGTTCAAAAATCCCACCGGATTTCACGCTGGTGAACTCATTCAAAACGCCGGGCTAAAGGGTTATTCTATCGGCGATGCGATGGTCTCCAAACTTCATTCCAATTTCATAATAAATCGAGGGAATGCATCGGCAGAGGACATTATGAAATTGATAAGGTTAATTCAACAAAAAGTTCAGGATAAATTTGGTGTCCAACTCGAATTGGAGGTCAGGACTGTCGGGTTCTGATAAGCGAGGAGAAAATGAAAAAGTTAGTGCACATAATATCGGTCGTGGTGGCGCTTATCACTATTGCGATGGGCTGGATACTGGGAAGTTCATATTTCGTCCTTCGCAGAATCGAATTCTTCGGAATGGATACTATTTCCGAGCAGGAAATAGTGAATCGATTACCATTTCGAACAGGAGATAACTTATTGTGGATTTCTACTCAGGATGCGGAAAATTTATTGCTGACTAATAAAAAGATAGAAAGTGTGGAAATAGAAAAACATTTCCCCGATGCAATTAGCATAAATATAGTAGAGAAAAAACCGTATTATTTGCTGAATTGCGGAGAAATCTGGGGAATTACGCAGAACTGTGAGGCAATTCCGATAAAAGATTTCAGAAAATTGCCCAGTTTACCCATTGTGAACATCGAGGATGAATACATCCCAAAACCATACTATGTAATTCATAATCCAGCAGTAATTCGCTCGGTGAACTTTTTGAATACTCTCTCCAGATATCGCCCCGATTTCCTCGATAATATATCGGAAATATATTCTCCGCAGAAAGACCAGTTCGAGATTGTTATGGCAAAAACCGGATTAACTGTGATTATGAGAGAAAATCCACAGGTTCTTAATGAACTGGATATAATACTGAATAATATCGGCGAACAGATAGATAAAGCAGTAGAAATAGACCTGCGATTTCCCAATCAGGGAATAGTTAGATATAAATTGGACCAGAAAAAATCATCACAGGATAAAGGATGAATGATGAACGAAATCCTGGCAAGCATAGATGTAGGAACATCCAAGACAGCAGTGATAATTGCTGAACGGAATAATGGCGAAATAGATGTTCGAGGTTTTGCTGTCGCACCCACCGAGGGTGTAGTTCGAGGAATAGTGGTCAATATCGAGAAAACAGAACAGGCGATTTTACGCGCACTATCCAATGCAGAAAAACAGGCACAATTGAAAGTGAAAAAAATTATCGCATCTTATGGCGGGAATCAAACCAAAGTAGTGAAAAGTCACGGGATAACATCGATACCTAAAGAACGAGGAACAATAACTCTCCAGGATACGGTAAAACTTATCGATGCTGCCAGAAATATTTCTCTCCCCCATAATACACAAATTATCGATTATGCGGTGAAAGATTTTATAATCGACAGCAACAGTGGGATAGAAGACCCCATCGGGATGACAGCATCTCGATTCGAGGCTGATGTTCTCTTATTCCTGACTCAAACTCCCCCTGTAAGCAATTTGATAAAGACATTGAACAATATCGACTTGACCCCAACGGATATAATAGTATCACCGATAGCATCGGCAAAAGCAATACTGACAGACGAAGAGAAAGAATTAGGCGCCGTGATGATAGATATCGGTGCCGGAACCACCGATGTAGTAATTTATAAAACTAATCGCCCGCAAACCGTGTTCGCTATTCCTTTTGCTGGTGAAAGTGTTACTCACGATTTAATTGTAGGATTAAAATTGCCACGAATAGAAGCAGAAAAATTGAAACAAACTCACGGTTGTGCACTTCAAGATGAAGTCGATGAGAATGAAGTAGTGGAAATAATGGGAATAGGCGGTAGAGAGCCCAGGATGGTAGATAAAAAATTCATCGCAATGATAATGGAAGCGAGATTGGAAGAGATATTTTCGATGGTGAAAGAAAAATCGGTAGAGAATGGAGTGGAAATGAATAGCGATAATTTCCCGGCAGGAATAGTGTTGGTGGGTGGAACCACGCTGACATCGAAATTAGTTTATCTGGTGGAAAAAGTATTGAATATGCCAGTTCGTGTGGGTTTGCCCGGAGATAGAATTCCACTGCCACAGGGAATGAATACTCCGGACTATCATATTGCCTGGGGAGCATTGCTTATTGCAGCGGAAAGACATCAAATCGATGAAAAATTGGAACTGGACAAAGGAAAAATTCCCATATTCTGGAACAAAGTAAAAAATTGGATATTGAAACGGTTGTAAATAAACAAACAATAAACAGGAGGTATGAAATGGTTTTTGAATTAGTCCAAGATGTAGAGGTGGAACTGGGTTCCGCAGCTCGGCTTATGGTGATGGGTATCGGTGGGGCTGGAGTTAATGCTGTAAATCGAATGATTGCTACGGGACTGGATGGTGTGGATTTTGTGGTGCTCAACACGGATAATCAAGTGTTAGAGCGCAGTGCCGCACCGAGGAAGTTATGTATCGGTAAAAAATTAACCAAGGGATTGGGTGCAGGCGGTGACCCCGAAATCGGCAGGAAAGCCGCCGAGGAGGATAAAGATGTTATCGCCGAATGCCTCGAGGATGTGGATATGGTATTCCTCACCGCTGGAATGGGCGGTGGAACCGGAACAGGTGCATCTCCAATTATTGCAAAACTTGCAAAGGAAATGCAAATTCTCACCGTGGCAGTGGTCACTCGACCATTTAACTTCGAAGGCAAGACCAGATTCGAAAATGCAGAGCGAGGAATCGAAGAGTTAAAAGCAGTGGTGGATACACTGATTATTATTCCAAACGAAAAATTACTATCTCTAGTGGAACGAGATACCACATTTACAGATGCTTTCTGCAGAGCAGATGAAGTTCTATTCCAAGCGACTCAAGGTATTTCTGAACTTATCACAAAACCGGGCTTGATAAATCTGGATTTTTCTGATGTATCCTCTGTTCTCAAGGAACGAGGCGGAGATGCACTGATGGGAACCGGAATCGCTACCCCCGAAGAGGGTCCCGTGGAGGCAGCCCAAAAAGCTATTGCCTGTCCACTGCTGGATAATGTGTCTATCACCGGTGCAAAAGGTGTTTTGATTAACATTACCGGGGGACCAAGTCTTTCTTTGACCGAAGCTGCCGAGGCTGCAAGTCTCATCGCCGAGCAGGCTGGGCAGGAAGCCGATACTAAATTCGGTGTGGTAATCGATGAAGAAATGAACGAACAGGTCAAAGTAACCGTGATTGCAGCAGGTTTTCAGAAAAAGGCAAAATTGAAAAAGGCATATACGAATTCATCGATTTCACAACGATTCGCTCAAGCGATGGATATATTTTCTACCGAAGGAGAAATCCAGAAAAATACATCGACCAACAGAAATGAAATGGAATCCGAATCAGAAGCGGAATATAAACCAGCGACCCACAACCGAGAGAATGTTCATGCGCCGACTTTTATTCCCTCAGATAAGGAAAATGAAAGTATAATACCAGAGCCTAATCAGGAAAGCGAAGCGGAAATAAACGCGAAAGAATCTACATCCTCGGGGCTGTTGGATTTCAGTCCCGATGATTATGAAGTTCCTGCATTTATCAGAAAGAATAAAGCATCCGGCGAATAAATTTTTCTTCATCACCCGCACCTCCTTGCAGCCGCTTGTCCCAATATCACTGGGGCGAGCGGTTTGCTTATTTTTAATTGCGATAAATAATCGGTTTGGAACTGATAAGTCCATCATTATGCGCGCCAACTATATATAATCCGGTGCGAAGCTCATCACTCGGCGACCAGAGAATCGCCCTAAATTCCATCACATTGCATTCGAAGAAGTTCTTTTAGTTCCAGCGGAGAGGTTTTCTCTGCCTTCTGCCGAGTGTTCAAAAATAGAAAAATCCTGTTAGCCTCGGATATAAATGAAACCGCTAAAACCCTCGATATTTCAGCAAACAAAACAATCATAATGGTGATTTTCAGTCGTATAATTTATCCTTCTATTAAATTTATAGTTTGCAAAAATTGTAAATTTTTATTAAACTGATAGCTTAAAGAAAGGGAAGTAATAAAATAATTAGGCATAATTTGAAAAATGGTTGCCAGAAATTTGTCGATGAATATTTTAAAACAAATAAAATACATAGGAGGGATAAACAATGAAGGGCAAAGTAATCATAATAACTATCCTATTATCCATTTTTGTTATGGGCTTTGCGCGTGATTTGAATGTAGCATATTTCGATTCTGATTTGTTGCGCAAGGAATGGGGAGAATGGAAAGATGCTCAAGCTAAATTTGACCAAGAAGTCGCCGAATGGGAAAGTAAAGCTCAAGTTATGGAAGATACCATAATGCAGATGATGGAAGAATATCAGCGGCAGGAACTATTATTATCTGATGAAAAGAAAATGGAAAAGGAACGATTGATTACTCAAAAACAGCAGGAGTATCAGGAATTTCTTTCCTCGGTATTCGGCGAAACCGGGCTTGCCGCACAACGCAATGCAGAATTGACCGCACCATTATAT
>QNEG01000193.1 GCA_003645115.1 bacterium
ATTTTATTCCGAAATAAATTCCGGTGGAACAAATTTGCATAAAATCACATCGCCAGCTCGGTAGAATTTAATCCCATTCTCTCCAGCTTTTTGCGCTTTTATGGTCAGAACAACCGGTCGTTTGTGATGTCGTTTCCCCACAATTAGAGCTGTTTCCTTATCTTCTGATAGATGGACATATTTTCTGGACATCGGTTTCAATCCCTGCGCAATTATCCGAGCGATATTATCTGGTGCCGTCCCATGATATAAATGTGGAGGGATGATGTCCATCTCAGGATATTTCATCTCCATCGCAGAATGTCCATACAATGCTCTCACTCTATCTCCAACTATCTCCAACCGCTTTTTCTCTTGATTTTCTATTATTTTTTCTATAGTTTCTCTATCGATTTTAGTATTGTTCTTTAATTCCTCCAGCGATATAAATCCATCGGAATCCAGTGTTAATCCATAAGCTTCTGGATGATGACGAAGAATATAAGACAATTTTTTACTTATTCTTGTCAATGTTTTATTCATAATGATATATTTTATAAAATTTTTCGGAATTTGCAAAGACAATAAATCCGATTTCTTATTTAAAAATGGGTTTCTTAACAAACATATTTGAGCGAACAAAACTGTATAGTCGATTTCTGGAACAGTTGAATTCCGGTAAGCGATTAGATATCGCCGGATTAGTCCCATCGATATGCGCAGCTATGGCAGATTCTGTGGCATCGAATTTTAAATGCCCTGTGGTAATTATTGTTCCATCGCGATTATATAATTCCTTATCTCCAGTTATTCAAACTATCACCGGGAAGCGAGCTATAACTTTTCCCGATTGGGATATACTACCTTATGAGCATAAGTATCCATCGACGGAAATAGTGGCAGAAAGAATATTTTCATTGTGGAAATTATCAAATGAAAGTGAGCCAGTAATCTTGACTACGGCTACCGCATTGCTATGGCGAACTCTTCCCAAATCATACATACGACGACACGCCAAAGAAATCGCACTCGGCGATGATATTCCGCCGGAACTATTAACCGATTTTATGGCAAGGATAGGATACACTAATGAGCAAGTGGTGGAATTTTTGAATACATTCGCTCGACGAGGGAACATAGTAGATTTCTTCTCGCCGGCGCATACCGACCCAATAAGAGTGGAATTCTTCGGTGATGAAATAGATTCTATAAGAAAATTTTCCACCAAAGACCAACTTTCAATAGCGAAATTAAAACGAGCCACAATATTGCCAGCGATGGAATGGTTGATGTCGGATGAAATCACACCAGATAAACTATTGAGCCGAATTCGTCCCGATGCAGAAAAAATTATGTCCAAAAGACAATTAGAAGAGTTATCGGCGAGGATTGCATTGGATAGGCATTTCCCCGGCGAAATCTGGTTCGCTCCTATCTTTCAGCCATCGCCGATTTCTCCTGTGGATTTCTTTCGCACCGAAAATCCTATCACAATCGCAATCGAACCAGAAATATTATTGGATGAAATAGCACAATTTTTCCACCAGGCGAATGAACTATATCGTAGAGTTATTTGGGAGGAATTCGTTCCATTACCGCCCGATATGGTATTCGATGAACCTCGAAAATATGAAAATTTCATACAGGATGCGCGATTGAAAGTCCGAGAAATACCTGTCGATGAAAATACGCTGGTATTCGGTGCGAAAGAGATAAATGTCCCAGCATCGGCTCAACAAATACTCGAAACCATACAAAATGCCAATGAGCGTGGAGAAATATTTATTACCATTTCATCAGAAAACCAGAAAAAACGAATCGAGCATAAGTTAGGCGGAAAATTACCAGTTCCGACCAGGCACGGAATAATATCGGAATCTTTCAGTATCGACACCGAAGATGCAGAAATCACTGTGCTTTCCGGAGATAACATACTGGGTTTCTCCAGAACTATGTTCGTTTCAGGACGATATCACTCCGGGCGAGCTATTATTTCTCATTATGGTATCGAACAGGGAGATATAGTAGTTCATTCTGAATATGGAATGGCAAAATTCCTCGGTATTAAGACAATGAATATAAAAGGACATCGGTCGGAATTTCTGGAGTTGCAATTTTCAGGTGATGAAAAATTGTATGTCCCGATGGAAAATTTTTATCTGGTGAATCCATATATCGGTCCTCGGGCAATGGTTCGTCTATCCAAATTGGGTGGAAAAAAATGGTCCTCGGCGAAATCACGAGCACGAAAAAAAGTATTCGAACTGGCTGGAGAATTAATCAGAATATATGCGATGAGAGAGACGCAGGAACGTCCGCCATTTCCCCCTGCGCCTGAATGGGAGCGACTGGTGGAGAATAGTTTTTCATTTAAGGAAACTCCAGACCAGAAACAGGCTATAAATGATGTCCTTTCAGATATGGAATCTGCGCACCCGATGGATAGATTAATCTGCGGAGATGTAGGATTCGGCAAAACTGAAGTAGCCATTCGCTCGGCGATACGAGCTATTGTCGCGGGAAAACAAGTGGCTGTCCTGGTTCCGACTACTATTCTTTGCGCACAACATTTCGATACATTCACTGAAAGATTGAGCGAATTGCCTATAAATATCGAAATGCTGTGTAGATTTACTCCCACCAAAAAAGTTCAGCAGATAAAACAAAATCTCGCTCGAGGGAAAATCGATTTGGTGGTGGGAACTCATATGTTGCTTTCGGATACTGTTCGGTTCAAGAAACTCGGTCTGCTGATTATCGACGAGGAACAATGGTTCGGAGTGAAACACAAGGAGAAATTGAAATCACTTCGCGCCGAAGTCGATGTGCTGACAATGACCGCAACACCTATTCCACGCACATTGTATTTTTCTATTTCCGGATTGCGCGATTTATCCATAATCGAGACACCGCCACAAGCACGAATGCCTGTGTTCACACAAATTGTCCAATGGAATATGTCACTTTTTTCAAAAACGATATATGAAGAATTGGAACGAGACGGGCAAGTGTTCTTCATACACAATCGAGTAGAAAGCATCGATGGAGTGACCATTGCATTGAAAAAAGCGATGCCGGATGTCAGATTCGCAGTAGCTCACGGACAGATACCGAAAAGGGAACTGGAAAAGATAATTTTCGATTTTCGTCAGGGTAAATACGATGTGTTGGTATGCACCGCAATAATCGAGTCGGGAACCGATATGCCAAATGTGAATACTATAATAATAAATCGAGCGGACAAATTTGGATTGGCGCAATTGTATCAACTTCGCGGGAGAGTCGGTCGTTCCAATGTTCAGGCGTATGCTTACCTGGTGATTCCACCGTATCGCACTATGACAAAAAATGCTCGAAAAAGACTTCGCGCACTGTTAGAACACTCCGAATTGGGTTCAGGTTATCACCTGGCGATGAAGGATATGGAAATTCGTGGCGCAGGAAATTTGCTGGGCAAGGAGCAAAGCGGATTCGTGGCGGAAATTGGACTCGACCTGTATTCCAAAATGCTTGCCCAGGCAGTAGCGGAAATAAAAGGGCAAAAACCACCGATTTTTCGACCCATTCCTTTCAATATAGATTTCGATGCATTCATCCCAGCCGAATATATTCACAACACAGAAAACAGGATATGGGCTTATCAAAGACTTTTCACCGCCGATAAAGTGGAAAAAATCGAACAAATTGCAGAGGAATTGAAGGACAGATTCGGAAAATTCCCCACAGAAACAGATAATTTAATTCAATTCCTTAAAGCAAGAATACTGGCGACACAAGTAGGTTTCCAATCGGTATCTTTTGCTAAAAAATGGATATCCATTATATTCGACTCGGATAAAATTTCTCTGGCAGAATTGGATAATAAATTGCGCAAATTCGAGCCACCACTGGATGTTTATAGCTCCACAAATCCCATAATCAGATTGCCACGAACCCATACAGTCCATAATGACCTGATGAATTTAATCAGATTGTTCGACAAAATAGCTATATAGCAGATAGGAAAAATACTGGAGCTGAAGGGATTCCAAGCACCAGATGATGCGTTTCACTGGGTTCGATTCCCACTCCCAGCAGGATATTTAATTTCCTTTAATTATGGAATTAATCTCGACTTACGAACACAATTCGAGCGAAATTAAAACTTGGAATTATTTTTATTATGACGAGCGAAATTTTGCAATCCGAGGTGTTGCAGGGAATTGTTCTGTTTTGCAGAACAAGGAAAGCAACACAATGAAAAGTGGCTGCTCACCACTCGGGTTCGAATCCATAATCCAAAAACTCAAACATTCTTCCCAATGAGCATATTTTAAGAGAATAAATACTGGAGCTGAAGGGATTCGAACCCTCGACCTCTGGAGTGCGATTCCAGCGCTCTCCCAAACTGAGCTACAGCCCCAATGTTGTCAGACAGAGTATATTTGCTTGATTATAAATTATGTTCGATTATTCTATCGTCAAGTTATAACTGTAATTTTACACATTGACTAAATAATTTCCATTTTGTCCTTGACCTA
>QNEG01000194.1 GCA_003645115.1 bacterium
ACATAATTCCATTCCCGCCCCTGACGGATGGCGTGGATTATCTGAAATTTTTCTATTATTATAGTGAGATTTCTGTCTTCGACCCTGCCTATCCTTTCGCATTTTCAAGCGATTGGGGAACACCTGTCGCGGCAATATCTTATCCCTATCGCACCGATGGGGAAGATTGCGATTGTCATCTTGGAGGGAGAATTCTTGCTTTTGCTGACAATCATTCCTTTGAGACTTCAACTGTTATTTCTTATATAGATCCTGCTGACCATCGCTTTATGGTGAACACCCTTCTTGCTCTTGCCCGTGTTACTGGCGATTCCCTCGACGCCTGCGAAACTCCACCTGGAGTTCCGCATATTGACTCAATTCCCTGCGGAAATCCGGGAGAATCAATTATTATCACCGGCAGTGGTTTTACATCCGATATGACTTTAACAATTGGCGGAGATGTAGTCAGTTTCACATGGCTCGATTCATCGCAAATACAGATTGTAATTCCATCATCGCTTGTTCAGGGATATTATCAGGTTCAGGTTATTACAGCCGAGGGCGTCCCATCGAATATCGCAATCCTGCAGGTTTATTGCGAGTGGGAAGTTATCATTGACATCGCTCCATTCTGCGTGGGTGTTATGGAAACACTGTGGATTTATGGCATGAATTTCTCGCCATCAGCTTCAATTTTTCTTGATGGAATTCCTTTAATTGATTATGACATAGTAAGCGATTCTGTCATCTGGGTTGTGATGCCCGACACTACTGGTTTGCCCGAAGGTCCGCTCTATACATTGCGTGTGGAGAATTCGCCGACACAATATGCCGAGCGATGGGTTCAATATCCATGCCCACCGTGCGCTGATGCTGATACGAATTATCAAATAACCAATCTTCACTTTTGGGAAAAGACCGATGGCAGCGATACAGTGTTCATTGTGTATGACCTTATTGCTCCCGAAGCTGTTGGTGTCGTCATTTCCGCCAGCACCGATGGTGGAGATACATGGGATGTAACTCTTGAGCATATCACTGGAGCATTCGGTGATGGCATTGCTCCCGGCGAAAGCCTTGTTATCATCTGGTTCGCCGGTGAAGATGCACCGGGAATTGAGATGAGTGATTTGCTATTCAGGATTAATGTTGCCGAGGAAGGTGGTATAGGTGGAGACACTATTGGGCAAAGTGAGTATTATGTTTGTGGCAAGCTATCCTTTGGAGGTTCTGGTGTATGTATATATCCTATTGATACTATAAATGTGTATGTAGATTGGAATAATGATGAAGTTATTGATTCTATTTTAACTGATATACATGAATATTGTTCTTTATCTGGATCTGAACTTCAAAATGGCACAAAAATATCAATTATCGGCAAATGTATACTATACTTCAGTCAATATACTGTTTCTGATGGAGGAGCGTACGAAGGAGCGGAAATGAATTGGGCAATGTTCCCTATAAAAGACTGGGATAGCGTTTATATTATCCCCTCTAAAATCAGAGAAGCACATATATACTCAAATGAAAGTATAACAATTTACATTGATTATGATTTCGATGATTCACCTGATGAAATACATTCAATAAGTCCATCAAGTGAATTTGTTCTTGATTCAACAGGTGTTTTTCCAGCAAGAATATGGGGAACGGGCAAATTTGAAGTTGTTATGCTTGATTATAACGATTCACATTATGGTAATACAGATGGAATTTCACTAATACCTGAATCAGCACTCTCAAATCATTATGTTGTTCCAAAAAGAACACACCAGCTTTTTGGTGATGAAAATCCTCAATATGATAGTAGTTTTGTTTATATCCTATCGAATACCAACGCAAACAATATAGACTATCAATCTGTAGATATAGATACATCGCTATTTCTAAATGAGGGTGAGTTTGCTATAATATATGATTCTACTGAAGCAATTATAAATGGATCGAATAACTATTTATGTTACCGAAAAACAGAAATAATTGGATGGGATGATTGGAGGGATGTTTACAGAAGATATAATACTGCATCAATTATCCATGGTATAAATAGAGTTGGATATATATATAAATGGACAAACCTTGCAACAACATCGCATGGATATCCTAAGGACGAATTAGCTATTAGCTCATATTTAGATGATAATCATGTATCACTGGATATTTGTGATGATGGTTCCATTGAATATGAAGCGGTTCTCAGCACAGATACCGTTATATACTTTACAGAAACATCTTTTGATTTTAGTTCATGCTATTCGAAGTTTATTTCCACAAAAGGTGTAAATATCCTATACAATTATTCAAAATGGTGGTCTAGTTCAATAGAGGAATTACGAAATACCCCACTTTATCCTACTTTTCCAGATCCATGTATTTTCGGTGCTGTATATACTTCTGCCATTTCTCAAGGTCCCCTCGACACCTGGTCTCCTCGCGTCAATCTCATCTGTCCACCCGGTCCGTTCAATGTCGGCGATATAACTACACTAAACTGGTCTGTCGAGGATTCTTTCGTTCCGCCGAATGCGCTCACGCCGCTTTATCCTATAACAATCTATTTTTCCGATGATGGCACGAGTTTCTACACGATTTCCGCAGGCGAACTAAACGACGGCACAGCGGATATTGTCATTCCATCGGTGCTTACGAGCAACGGATATTTTGCATTGTGCGTTACCGATTCATTCGGGCATACATCCTGCGATACCTGTGGACCTTTTACTATAGTGGGTGACACAACAAGACCGTATGGCTATGCTTATGCAGACACTTGTTGGCCCGATACTGTGTATTTTGTGCTACACGACGATGTCGGCATAGACCCATCAGGAATAATGATTACCGCACCCGATGGCGTTCATTTCTGGGGCGACCCGAACATTTTCTGGCTTGATGATACAACTCTTGTCTATCTGCCTCCGGATGAAACAGGATACGATACTGAAACATGGTATTCTGTTTATTTATTTGGTGCAGTAGATTCAAGTGGGAATATGCTCAGTGGAGAAATGGGTGTGCATTTCCATATATGCGAAGAAGTTTGCACCGTCTCCATAGATTCCGTCTGGTTCTCCGAAGAAACCGACTGCAACGACAGCAACATCGTAGAAATTTGTTATATTTTATCATCCACTTGCCCCGATAGTTTATTTAATGTAAATGTTCGTATGAGACCCGATGCATCTTCTGGCTGGATGAGTGCTGGTGATGGCTGGTTTTCCACGCTGACGGACACAGCGGGAGATTTTGGCGCCGCTGTGGACACTGGGATGCACTGTTTTAACTGGATTATGAACGAAGATACAGCGGCGGAAGGGAGGGAGTGGGAAGTGGTCGTAACATCATTATTTTTATCAACTTTTGAAGTAATAGATTCATTTCCATTGGATAATTCTCATGGTATAGCCTTTGATGGGGAAAATCTTGTAATTGCTCATAATGATCCATTAAATACGATTAGTTTCATTCAAAATGATTATCCTTATTCTGTTGTGCGTTCCATTACCTTAAGCGGAATAAGCGGAATCGAAGACTTGGAATATGTCGATGGGCACTTATATGGAAATATTACTTTCTCTTCTTCGGTGCATCGGTTGTGCGAAATAGATATTTATACTGGTGATATTATACGAAGTGGTTCTGATATGCATTCAAATTATATTAGTGGTCTTGCATTTGATGGTTCGGTTTTTTGGGGAGGTAGAAGATTAAGTAACCACCTCGCATATGCAACAATATCTTCTTTAACTCCAATTGATTTCTGCGATATCGATTTGGAACCTGGGGGTGATTATTGGTTGGAGGGAATGACATGGTTTATGTATAAGCTTTGGGCAGTGGGAGATGGAACAGATGGCGGAGGGAAACTTTATGTCCTTGATGTAGGTTCTTGCACTCTCATTGATGTTTTAGATATACCATTTGGTTTTTATTATGGTCCAGAAGGTCTTGGGAACGACGGACATCATTTATGGTATGCTAATCAATCAACTGATCATGTTTATAAACTCGCGGTTTTCGAATCGAACAGCGCAGATACAGCTCTTGATCCTCTCGATTCCCGCCCTCCCTCTGTTCATCTTCTCTGTCCCGGGGATTCTGCAATTTCTGCTGGCGATATAGTCCACCTCGAATGGTCTGTTGTAGATACATTCTGGAACGATGACCCCTGCTCACTTCATATTTACGGCATCGGCTGTTCATACGACACCACGATAATAGTTCCCGACACATTTTACGACTGGATAGTGCCATCCGCCACCGCAGAATGCGACACGGTGTGGTTCGTCGTCACGGTGAGGGATAGTTTCTGCAACTGGGGCTACGATAGCTGTTCCATCCCGCCGATATGCCGACCTGCATGGGCGGAAATTATATGCGGTCCGTGCGAAAGCTACACAGGTTGCTACGACCAAATCGTCCAATTCACAATTACCGACCTCGATTATTTCGATATCGACACCATGAGAACATATTTGACTATGG
>QNEG01000195.1 GCA_003645115.1 bacterium
ATATATGATTACATTGTTTTTGTTGCCTTTATTCCTTAATAAATAATCAGAAAATTTATTTTTTCTTAAAAAATTCATTGACTTTTCAGGCAAAATAAATATTTTAATATATTAGGTGGGGAAATGACAAATTACAACAATATTCTTAACCAAATAATAAAACCGGATAATTCCACAATTGATTTCGATTTCGATATGCTGGGCAGATTGCGTGGATATGAGACAAGTTCCAGGGATAGCACATTCGATTACGATGGAATAAAGCGTCTCGGCGATTTCGATAATTCCGACGATGAATGGCATCGATATCATTGGGGAAATGCATTTTTAGGATACCAGGATGACACTAATACATACTACATTATGCCGGATATATTCGGTTCCACCGAGGTGATATTCGATGATAACGGAATAGTGAATCGGCTGGAGTATGACCATCATTATTTATAATAGTATTACATTTTCAAATTATTACATTTTTAAATTATTTTTTCGCAAATTAACCGCTTAAATATTTGCTTAAATACTATCTTGTATATCGCATAATCGCTTTTTATTGCCAATTTTATTGCAGAAAACTATTGCAATATCATCACAATTTTCATATAATATATATGTGATAGATATGGTAAATTTACGATTGGAACAAAAGCCCGAATTACGGCAAATACTAACTCCAAAGCTAATCGAGACGCTGAAGTTATTGATTCTCCCTAAAATAGAACTTCAGAAAAGATTGGAACAGGAGTTGATGGAGAATCCTATGCTGGACGCCGAGGATGAAGAACACTGGACAGAAAGTAATGAGATGAATGAAAATCTTGCCGAATGGAAAAAATTGCTGGATGGAATTCGTATAACATCGAGACATCTGGAGGAAAAAGACCCCGATACCGAAACTGTCGATCCGCTCATATTTACTCCATATCAAAAAACTCTTTATGAGGATTTGCAGGAGCAATTAGCCGCCACTGTCGGCGATGACAGAATACAAGCCATTGGCGAATTCATTATCGGCAATCTGGATAACAGAGGCTTTCTTTCCATTCCTGTTCAGGAAATAGTTTCGGATTTCGTTCGAAGTGGCGAACTGGAACCACCACCTACCGAGCAAGAAGTTATGAATGCACTGAAAATTGTTCAGTCATTGTCTCCGCCGGGTATCGCAGCTCGAGATGTCAGAGAATGTATGATACTTCAACTGAAAGATTTGAATTTAGAGGATTCTATCGCATATAAGATAATTGATGAGCACTATGATGAACTATTGAGCAAAAATATCCCACAGTTGGCAAAATCTATCGGCGTGGATGATAAAGAAATCGAGAAGGCACTGGAGATATTGTCACACTTATCATTTTATCCAGCCGAGGGCAGAGGAATAACCGCATCCTTTGTTGAACCCGACCTGATAGTTTATAAGGACTCCAAAGGAAAATGGAAAATAATATATAATGATGAAAATATTCCTCGATTGAGTATAAATAATCGATACAAACAACTCCTGCAGAAAGTAGATAATTTGAATAAGGAAGCAAAAGAATATCTTTTGAGTAAATTGGAATCAGCGAAATGGTGGATAGACGCATTGAACCAGCGTAGAATAAATCTGGAAAACACTATGAGAGCGATATTGGAATATCAAAACGAATTTTTCGAGAAGGGACCGAAATATATCAAGCCATTAACTATGGAAACCATAGCTGATGCAATCGAGGTTCATCCTGCCACTATCTCACGGATAGTGCGAGATAAATATGTCCTAACACCCTATGGGACTTTTCCAATGCGCAATTTTTTCACTACCGGATTGGCATCTAAGGATGGCGGAGAAATCGCCACTGATAGAGTAAAAGAAAAAATTAAGCAAATGGTGGAGAATGAGGATAAGCATAAACCACTTTCCGACCAGAAAATAGCGAATAAATTACAGAGCGATGGAATTAAAATCGCTCGAAGAACTGTAGCAAAATATCGCGAAAATATGGGTATCCTGCCCGCTAGAAGAAGGAGGAGATAAATTGGAATTATCCGGTCCCACCAACTTCCTGGAAAATTACGGTAGATATATAGTAATAGACCCGATGGCTGGCGCAAAAATATTTCAAATCCAGAGGAAAATAATAATGTTGGCTGTTCTTATGTCCATTCTCTTTTTTATGGGGATATTAGCATCTTTGATGTGGGGAATGTCCAAAAATAGTCAACTTCCGCAATGGTTCTGGGCAATTTTTGTGGTGATTATCGCCATATTCATTGCCCTGGATATGATAGTCCTAAAATTGTTTTCACCATTGTTCCCTCAAAAAATAGACACAGTAACTCGAATGATGTTATCGAAAACCCCTATTTTTAAATTCAAGAAGGATTTAACTCGAATAGATTATTTGACTTTGGATAAGGCATCCATATCCACAAAAGGAAGTAAAAATCAATATCTACTCAGTTTATGTGGAAATAGCAATGTTGGAACGAAAATGGAGATTGTTAGAATTATTCCGGCTAATTTACCTGAAATTATATCTCAGATAGAGCAATTGGCACAAATTATGGGTTGGCGTGTAAATATCGACCCGCAAATTATGCAAATATCCGAAACTGATTTGCAATCCACAGATTTTAATAAACATAAATAGATAGGAGTAAAAATGGATGGAAAAATAGGAATAATAGGAACTGGATATGTGGGATTAGTGGCTGGAGTGTGTTTTGCGATGAAATATCCTGTGGTCTGTGTGGATGTGGATAGCGAGAAAGTCGATGCAATAAATGATGGAATAGCACCATTTTATGAACCAAAACTGGATGAATTATTGCAAAAAGTATCCGCCAGTGGTAATATCAGTGCCACTACCGATATCGAACAAGCGGTGCGAGAATGCGATTACATATTCATATCGGTGGGAACTCCATCTATGCATAGCGGAGAAATAGACTTGCGATATGTAAAAGCAGTCGCCCGGGACATTGGAAAATCATTGCGAAATATGGACAAATATATAGTAATTATTCAACGCTCCACAGTAGTGCCCACTACTACTCGTGATATGGTAGGCAAAATTATCGCCGAAAATTCCGGCAAAACTACGGGAGAACATTTCGGAATCGCATTTGTGCCAGAATTCCTTCGCGAGGGCAATGCTGTCGATGATTTCCTCGAACCAGATAGAATAATTATCGGAACAGAGGATAAAAAGGTCGAGGAATTACTCCATAAACTATATGCAGATTTCTATTCGCAATTTCCCGAGGATAAAATAATTTCTATGTCCATCGAATCGGCAGAATTAGTCAAGTATGCATCCAATTCATTTCTTGCGGGGAAAATATCATTCGCCAACGAGATAGCATCATTGGCAGAACTTATTCCTGGAGTAGATATAGTGGATGTTATGGCTGGAGTCGGTATGGACCATCGGATTTCGGAAAAATATTTCGGTGCCGGTGCAGGATTCGGCGGTTCCTGTTTTCCAAAGGATATCAAGGCATTGATTCACTTCGCCAGAACCAAGGCTTTCGAGCCGATTATACTGGAGGCTATACTGGAGCGCAATAACCGGCAGGCAATGCATATCGTGGATTTAATCGAGGATATAGTGTCTTCAATTCACACTGCCAGGATTACCATACTGGGATTATCATTCAAACCGGGAACTTCCGATATGAGAGATGCGCCATCGTTGAAGATAATATCCGAGTTAATCGAGCGTGGCGCTGGCGAAATCGTAGGCTATGACCCTAAAGCGAACGATGAAGCTCGACAAATACTCGGAAACCGTATAAAATATGCCGATAATGTTCAGGATGCCTTACGCGGTGCCAATATCGCAGTAGTGCTGACCGAATGGGATGAATTTCGCAAACTTACACCCGCAGAATTTAAGAAATGTATGGCAGAATCTGTTCTGGTGGATGCTCGAAGAATATATAATTACGATGAATTTTCCAGCCAATTGAAATTCTACGCAGTGGGACGGAAACACCATAATTAGAATACCAATTCTGCGAGCCTGGACACTAACTTGCTCAATCCATCGCTGGCTACCGCACTGATTAAATGGATTTCCTCATCGGGAAAATGTTCCCGCCAATCTTTATTTATCAATGTCTCATCGGCAGAATCGATTTTATTCAGTGCCACTATTCTCGGTCTTTTTAGCAGACTCTCATCGTATTGGGACAATTCTTTCAGAAGTGTATTATATGCCACCTCGGGATTATCCAATATATCCAATAGTAACAATATTACTTTTGTTCGTGAAATATGTCGAAGAAAATCGAGTCCCATACCTTTTCCTCGGTGTGCTCCCTCTATTATTCCGGGGATATCAGCAATCACGAATCTCTCTCTATCGTGGGATTTCAACTCTACGATGCCCAGGCAGGGTTGCTTGGTAGTAAATGGATATTCTGCGATTTCCGGATGTGCTCGAGTTAACCGAGATATCAAAGTAGATTTTCCCGCATTGGGAA
>QNEG01000196.1 GCA_003645115.1 bacterium
GGACATCGCCGGATGCATTCACTCGAATGGAATTCTTATCGAGCCGCTGGGGAAGAAAAGCGATAGTGATTTTCGAATCGCCGGAAGGGATTTGTATCGTGCCCACTCGTACCACTAATGCACGGTCCGAAAATACGGTGACCTCATCCACAGAACTCGGTGAACTGGCAATAGCAGATTTAATCACAGGCTCACTTTCCGCAGCAGTCAGAACGGGTATGCACAACAGAATTGAAATGGAAATAAAAATCGATGCCGATGTAAAAATATTCGAGTTTTTCATTATTCCTCCAGTAGTTTATAATTTTTCAAGCAATTATTAACTATTTTCTCATTATGTAGATAAGAACTCACAATTTTTATATTAAAAATAGATTCCTTGGTTAATTCTGGCAAGTTATTATAATCACTCAATGGACAATCAATCCAATTCTTCTGATTCTAATAGCGGGGGGGAAATGGAATAATCTTTTTAGCAATACTCTGTATATATCGATAGATTTTTGAATAGTGCGAGCCTCCGGTCCCAAATCTATAGAGAGATAAACGAACAGTGGTCTCGCTTTCAAATTTTCCAATGGGACAGGACCCCAGAAACGCGAATCCTCAGAATTGTCGCGATTGTCTCCCATAGCAAACACGCAATCTTTCGGGACTACATACGGACCGAAATTATCTCGGCGGGGGAAAATTCGTGGGTCGGAATATTTGCCCTCGGCAGGTAGTGGAACTTTTTCACCATTCACATAAAGGATTTTGTCCCGAACTTCTACAGTATCGTTCTCCACTGCGATACATCTTTTAATTAAATCTCTGCCCGGTATTCTGGGATGACGAAATATTATTACTTCTCCTCGATAGGGCGCGCGAAAATGGTATGTAATTTTCTCGCCCAGCAGGAAATCTCCAATCAGCAATGAATCCTCCATAGAACCGGATGGAATAGTAAATGCCTGTATCATAGTTGCTCGCAGGATTAGAGCGATTGCGATAGCAAGTGCAAATGACACCCAGCTTACTAATTTTCTCTTACCCGGTGTCAGTTTGACTATTTGCTCTTTTTCGTCTCTCTTTTTAGTCATATATTCGAAAATATTGCATATTGTTAAACTATGCAACCATTTTTATGAACTTTTTACTACTTGCACATTTTTTATGAAAATCTCATAAGTAGCGACCGTTTACGATACGATTATTGGAGGAAATAGTGTAAAATCCACAGTCCGATATTTGCGTAGATGCCTGCGACCACATCGTCGAGAAGGACGCCCCATCCACCTTTGATTTTTTCTGCGGCGCCTGCAGGTGGAATTTTAAATATATCATAGACTCGAAACAGAAAAAATCCCACCACAAAAAGTAGCAAATCTTTTGGAATTAGCATATATGTAATTGCCATTCCCACTACTTCATCCAGCACAATCTGGCTGGCGTCCGTTTTGCCCCAAAATTTTGTTCCCACTCCGCAGAAAAAGTGAGAAACCGGTATCAGAAAAATTACTATAGGTATATACCAAATCGATTGAGTGGGAATGAATAACCATATCAGTAGTGCCGATACCATACTGGCGACAGTCCCCGATGCTATGGGAGAATAACCTGTCCCCAAAAAAGTGGCGATTAGTTTTACAATAATTTTCATAACACCGGGAAAATATATTTGATATCGACGATTGGAAAGAAATAATTTTTGTTTTCATCGAGGGAATTATATATAGGTTTCCGATAAGGAAAGTGTAAATATGTAAATGGGAAATTATAATTTTGAATTCCATCGAAAAGGATTTGACAATTTTGAATATTCGCATAGGTTATTATTTGACAATATGGTGGGCGTAGCTCAATTGGTCAGAGCGCCGGACTGTGGATCCGGAGGTTGGCGGTTCAATTCCGCTCGTCCACCTTAAGTTGTCTCATCGATTTTAATTTGCATCATACTTTTCCAAAACATTCATTGAAAATTCTCCACATCATTCGTTGGCTATAATTTAGATAATTACTATACTAAAACTATAGCCGAATAATCGAATATCGATATTGACAACGATACCCAAATTGGATATTTTATTTATATGAAAAAATCAAAAAAGAGCATACAAAATATTGCCTCCAGTGCGAAATTGTTCAGTGATTATTGCAATTTGACTAAAAAGATACTTCGTTCTGCCAGTCGCGAGGTATCGCAGATAGATTTTCTCAAAGTCACATCCAAATATCTTTTGATTTTCTCCGGGTGTGATGGAATAGAACTTTGGCTTCAGGAAGATGAAAAATTCATCCACTGGAGAGCTCACCTCAATCAAGATTGGGATATAGAATATGAACTTACTAAAGGTGAAATCAAAGATGAGGAAATATCCAATAAAAATAAATTTCTGGGATTTAAGAGAATTTTTGGCGATGTATTTACCAGTAATGTTAGCGTTTCACATCCTTTCTTGACCGAGAATGGAAGTTTCTGGACAGGTAATATCGAGAAAACATTCATCGATGAGGATAAAACCGAACTCAGAGAAATATTAGTGGATAAAAAATTTCAGTCCGTTGCGATAATTCCATTCGCTATCGATAATTCAAACAACGGTTTCCTTCAACTAAACAGTAAGAACGAATATTTTTTTACCGAAAAAGAGATTATATTATATGAGGGAATAACCCAGACATTTGGAGTCGCCATAGCTAACAGCCGAGCACAATCCGCACTAAAGGAAAGGATAAAAGAATTAACCTGTCTATATGGTATATCACAATTAGCTCACAAACAGGATCTTACTTTAAATGAAATATTGACCAGAGTGGTCAAATTACTTCCGCCATCGTTTAAGTATCCGAATGTTTGTTCTGCGGCGATTACCTGCTATGGGAAAAAATACGAGACAGAAAATTTCTCCGGCAGTGATTATAAACTGCGCTCACCCATAAAAATAAACGATAAGAAAATCGGTTGGGTAGAAGTAGCATATTCGATAGGCAGTGATGAATTCGAGGAATACTTATTTCTTCCCGAGGAACAAAATCTTTTGGATACAGTGTCCACACAATTGTCGCTGATAATCGAGCGGAAAAAAGCAGAAGAGGAACGCGAGCTGTTGGAGGAACAACTTCGCCACGCAGATAGATTGGCTACCATCGGACAACTTTCATCTGGTATCGCCCACGAATTGAATGAACCACTGGGAAATATATTGGGATTTGCACAGTTGATAAAGAAAAATGACGATATTCCCGACTCCATAAAAGATGATATAGAAAAGATAATAAAGGCATCACTTCACAGCCGGGAAGTAATCAAGAAATTGATGTTGTTTGCTCGGCAAATGCCCACCAAAAAAGATAAGACAGATTTGAATAAACTTATTCAGGAGGGACTTTATTTTATCGAGACGAGGTGCAAAAAAGAGGGAATAAAATTAGTAAAAGAACTTTCTCCTGATATGCCAGAAATTATCGCCGATTCGTCTCAATTGTATCAAGTCCTGGTGAATCTTGTGGTCAATGGAATTCAAGCGATGGAAAATGGCGGGACATTAAGGATAAAGACAGTCGCTCATAGGGATAAAAATTATGTATCCATTTTAGTGTCAGATACAGGAGTTGGTATAGATAAGAATATGATAAGTAAAATATTTATGCCATTTTTCACCACAAAAGATATCGGGGAGGGAACTGGACTGGGATTAGCAGTGGTCCACGGGATAGTCAGTGCACATAATGGAAAAATCGATGTATCCAGTGAACCAAACAAAGGAACCACATTCGAGATAAAATTGCCCATAAATTACGAGTCGGAGGAATAATGAAAAAAGAACCCCGGGGAACAATATTAGTAGTAGATGATTCTCCACAAACGCTGGAGGTAATTCAGCGGAATCTGGAGGCGGAAAACTATTCCGTGTTCATTGCTACCAGTGTATCCGATGGTCTAAATATCCTGGATTCAGAGGATATCGATTTAGTTATTACCGATTTAAAAATGCCCAAAGTGGGCGGGATAGAATTGATAAAACATATCAGGGACAATTATAGGGATATGGAAGTTATAATGATAACCGGTTATCCCTCGGTGGAAAGTGCGATTCAGGCGGTGAAACTGGGCGCAGATGATTACATTTCCAAGCCATTTACAGATAAGGAATTGCTTTCCGCAGTGGAAAAATCATTGGAGAAATTATATGCTCGAAGAAAAACTCAGAAGAGTTCATATCTGAAAGAAAAATATGGAATAATCGGTGAGTCCGAGGTGATGCAATCAGTATATAAAATAATAGAAAAGGCATCTATCACTAATGCGACCATATTGATAACTGGAGAAAGCGGAACGGGGAAAGAATTAGTGGCGAGAGCTATTCATTATAAGAGTGATAGAGCATCGGCACCTTTTGTGGCGTTTAATTGTGGCGGTATCCCCGAGGAACTATTGGAAAGTGCATTATTCGGACA
>QNEG01000197.1 GCA_003645115.1 bacterium
ATATTATATGATTTATAAGACATCATCGGCGGCGCAGTATAAAGATTAGATTCGGGAGAAACGGGCGATTATGCACGACTTCGCGAAAAAAGAAAAAATGAGTTTCTGGAGGTAAATTATGGCATTACTTGTTATTATAGCCCTTTTAGCGATTATTGGCGTGCTTTTCTACCTTTTAATTAGAAAGCCAGACAAGAAACCGAAATACGAAAGACCAGAGGAGCCAAAGCAAATACAAGCAGTAAATAACGAAATAGAAGTCGTAGATTTGTCTAATGGAATTCAACAACTACCCGGCATGAAGTTAGAATTTGCGGATGAACCAAAGGGCATAAAAATATCAAACAACGAATATATTCAAGCACTCGACCCTAAAGCTATTGCGCCGTTAGCTCTTGCCGCAAGTGGGAAAAAATTTGCGATTATTACATCTGAAGTCAGCGGCGCTATTTTCATGAAATACGCTAATGGATTTTCTGGAACACCGATGTTCGATAAGGCTGGAAAACTCGTAGGGCATGGAAGTTTTGAACTTATTTCCCGAACAGCAGTTTTAGCTACTACTGCTTATGGTCTGGCAAGTTATGTATTCGCGTGTGCACACCTTAAGGCGATCAATTCAAAACTAACCGAGATAAAAAATCAACTTGATTGCATAAAGGATATGTTATTAGACGAACATCTCGCTGTTATTATGGCAGGTTTAGAATTGCAAAACGATTTAGATTTTTGGCGTAGTCCAAATCTCATTGAATATCATTTTTACGATTTATTAAAAGAGGTGAACTGGTGGTTTTTGCATGTTGAAAAAGAATTTGAGAGATTAAAGGCAAGTAAAAAGAAAGAGGAAGATAATATTGAAGAAGTTTTTAAAAACATAGAAGTTTTCTTTTTGGCGAATAAACTCATGGCGAATATTTCAACATATTATTTTGGAAACAATAAATCAAAAACAAATAATGTTAGGGAATTGGTTACTAAGTTTCAAAGTTTTATTGAAGAAAAAAGAGATGAGATTTCTAAACTAAAGATTACTGAAAAAGTCAGAAACTTGTTTGCTAAAATCGGAATTACAAAAGAAATCGAAACTTCTGAATTACCCGATATTCTCATCAATAAATCTAAAGAATTACTTAATAGTTTAGAAACGATAGAAGTTCAAAAAACTTTCTATATAGAATTGCCCAAAACTGATAATGCCAGGGGGCAACTAATAGCTATGTGAAGAATTGTTAAGCGCCAATTCCCCCTGTCCCCCCTTATTAAGGGGGGTGACCGAAGGTCGGGGGGATAATAGAAAATGAAAGACTGGAAATTAGACATATCATTGGTCCAACGAGCGAAGAAGCACGGGTTTTATTACCGTGGACGGCATTTGCCATATAACCCGAATTTAAAAGAAAGAGCAAGGGAACTTCGCAAGAATATGACCGCTGCCGAGAAGAAATTATGGTATAAGTATTTAAGAGAATTCAAGCACCGCGTATTGAGACAGAGGCCAATAGATAACTATATAGTGGATTTTTATTGCCCCGATTTAAGCCTTGTTATTGAAATCGATGGAGATTCGCATTTTTCGGATGAAGGCAGAGAATACGACAAAGAGCGAACAACGATTCTCGAAAGCTATGGATTAAAGATAATTCGGTTTAATAATATGGAAGTTTTGCGCAATTTTGAGAGTGTTTGTGAGAGAATTGAAAGAGAATCCCCCCTGTCCCCCCTTATTAAGGGGGGTGACCGAAGGTCGGGGGGATAGAATAAGCGCGAGCAAATGATAGCTGTCTGGAGTATTGTTAAATATAGCGAGTTGGGAGATACAACACGATTGGATGGCGCATTTACTATGTCCGAAATAGATTCTCCTCTTCGTGAGGTCGTTATGGTTTGGTTTCGTTCCGAATACGGAAAGATGCTTTTAGAAAGACCTTACACTGGCGGGCAATATCCAACGATTACAGACAAAGACATGGAAAATGTCTTAATCCCAAATTTGCCAGAAACAGGTAACCGAAAAAATCTTATCGAAAGTCCAGGAGTCTCATTCTGCTCGTGCGGAGGTGAAACGTTTTCTCGAAGACGCCAAACGCAAAGTCGCGTCGATGATGTTTGACAGGGGGAATAGCATATCGGTTCGTTTGCTTTCATTCATCCAGCTGACATAAATCAGTATTAAAAAGTAAATGTGAGTGTGTCTCGGAATATGCCCTTAGCTCCCAGTGATTCTTTAAATCTTGCCAGCCCGAGATTGGGCACATTGTTCAGTGTATATGTGCCGAAATCCAGCCAGCGGAAACCGTTGTCGCTGCACCATCGAAATATTTCCACGAAAAGTAAATTCAATGGGCGCAATTTTTGATGCTCATAATCCTGACTGATATAAAATGCAAGAACAGTTCGAGTATTGCATATGAACAACAGCGTTCCAGCTATCATATTATCCTGGTGGAATGCAGAAAATAATTTTATCCTATCACCGATAAGTTCCTGTAAGCGATATAGTTCCTCTAATGAGTGAGTCGGTTCGACATTATGCCGAAGAGAAAGGTTTTTTTCGAGTATATGATAAAATGATTCTATATCGTCCGATTGAGAAATTTCTACTCCCTTCTTAATTGCTTTGCGCATAGATGTTCGCGCGGTTGGACGAAGTAATTTCAGATTCTCGTCGATATTTTCGTATATCGGGACTACTGCGGTTAGCTCTCGCTTGCGATGAATTGCTCCAGCCTTGAACAAAGCGAAATCTATATGGTCCTCCGGAAACTCATAATATACCCACGGTGGTCGAGTTATTTCGATACCTTCATAATTGTTCTGTCGAGCATATTTTATCAGTGATTTCACCAGTTCGAGCGCTTCTTCAACTCCAGTTTTGGTTCTCGATACAAATCCGCCGAACGATGCGCCCGGATGTGATACCAAAAATCTTTTTCCATTTCGGTCATATTCCGCTGAGGGAAACAGCGAGACCAATTTATTTCGTTTATAAAACATCAGATGACGATTTTTAAACCTATTTGCCGGATGATAAGCAAAAAAGTCCTGCGAACTGAATAAAGTCCCGTTATTGGAATTATCCAGAAATTGTTCCCATTCAACTTTTTTATCTTCGGTATATTCTATTATATCCATAGCAAAATAAGATATGCGATTTTTGTTGGGATTCAAGTAAAAATATGCGATACAATATGTTGTAGCATAAAGATAAAATACCCACATTATATTGTATTTTTTACTTGACATCCCCATTATGGTGATTATTTTCTGAAAAATTTATCAGGAGGAAAAATGAAAAGAAATATGGCAATCTTGATTGTGTTTATTCTGTGCACGATTCTGTGCGCGGAAAGTTTCGAAAGTGATACTACCGATACTCTTACTAAATATATCGGAGAAGAGGTGGTTGTTCTGGAAGAGCAGTTCGTATCGTCGCCATTGCTGAAATACACCGATGGTAAAGTGATATCCGATAGCTCCATATTGAAAGGGCATTTCACTAATTTCGATGAGCTTATATCTACAGAGGGAAATGTATATGTCAAGAGTGGACAAATTCCCGGGACAGCTATCACTCCGATGTTATGTGGTGGCGATTTAAACAAACAGCGGTTCCTTCTGGATGGTATCCCGGTCGCATTCCCACAGATGATGAATTATCATCTATCTGCTCAACCACTATGGGCATTGGGTGCTATCGAGATTATTCCCGGTTCACATTCCTCACTATACGGAACAGGTGGAATGGCTGGCGCATTCAATTTGATTACTCAAAATAGGTTCCCCGATGGCGCACTGACCAGAATCGAAATCTCTCAAGGTGATTATAATACCGATTGGCTGGCGGTCGCATTATCTCACAATTTGTTCAAGCGAGTTATGATGCATATATCCGGGACGAAATTGACCGCATCTGGTGACCAGACCGATGAAACCACCAGAGCTGAAGATATTTCCGCAAAAATTTTCGTTCCAATATCCACCGGTGAAAATAAATTGAGTCTGGAGACATACGCTCAATCTCACCGTGGATGGCTCGACTACTATTCTTTCGGCTCATTGGGACATCAGCGCGACGATAATTCTATCGCTGCGTTACATATAAATGCAGATTTTTCCAATATCCTGTTGCGAGCGAGTTCACAATTCGAACGATACGACCAGACATATTATACCGACTGGGGTTATGATAACCATCGTGGCGATGTGCTAACACTGAATTTGCAAGGGACTACTTCGTGGAAAATTGTTTCACCGACTTTGTTATTCGAATGGCGAGGTTATGATTTGCAAAGCACTGCCAGTGGCGACCATAAGCTATCTTCTTTTGCCGCCGGAATTCAAACCGAAACCGATATCGCCGATTTTTATGGAATGCTCTCTGCTCGTATAGATAAGGACATTCAGGGGAATTTCTTTCCCGGTCTCGGTGTAGG
>QNEG01000198.1 GCA_003645115.1 bacterium
CCCTCGAACCATGCTGGTTTTCCGGAGCCACTTCTGGAAAGTGAGCCTTTATGTCCTCTGCCCGATGTTTTTCCTTTGCCAGAACTGGAGCCTCGCCCGACTCGTTTTCTTTTCTTTGTGGCACCCTCGGGCGGTTTCAGGTCACCTATTCGTATCATAATTATTCCTCCTGTATAATTTCATATTCTACCAGATGGGACACTTTTCTAATCATACCCATTATTTGCGGTGTAACATCGTGCACAACAGTTCGATGCAATTTGCCCAAACCCAGAGACTTTATAGTATCCTTTTGGTCTTTGGAATAATCTATCGCACTCTTTAGCTGTGTAATTTTTACTTTTTTCATAAAAAATCCTCTAATTTATCTAACAGATTTAATTCTTTCCACTGGGACACCTCTTCTTTGCGAAACTTCTTGTAAACCTTCCATTTCCTCCAATGCTTTTATAGTAGCATAAGCGACATTGACTGGAGTTCTTGCGCCCATAACTTTAGTAATAGCATCCTGAACACCGAGTGCCTCCAGGATAGCTCGAACTACTCCACCAGCAATAACTCCAGTTCCTGGCGCAGCGGGTTTTAGCACTATTCTGGTTGCGCCGTATTTAGTTTCCACGGAGTGTGGCACAGTTCTTCCGCTATCGGAAAGTGGATAAGCTTTCATATTGCTTCGAGCGACTTCGTTACCTTTTTTTATAGCATCGGCGACCTCACGAGCTTTACCCAATCCGACTCCTACTCTGCCAGCTTTATCACCGACTGCCACAATAGCGGTAAAACCAAGGTTCTTCCCGCCCTTGACTACCTTGGCTACTCGATTTATATATATGACTCGTTCTTCATAAGGTTCTGAAAAATCGTCTCGTTTTCTTCTTCTATCCGCGGTCAAATTTATTCCTCCTGTTTATTATTAAAATTTCAATCCTGCTTTTCGAGCAGAATCGGCTAATGCTTTCACTCTACCCTGATATCTATATCCTCTCCTGTCGAATACCACTTGTTCTATTTTGAATTGTTTAGCCTTTTGTGCAATCAACTCACCGACTAAACCAGCTTGTTCGGTTTTAGTTTTTCCCGCAGTCTTATCACGAATTTCAGGAGACAACGTGGATACAGTGGTCAAAGTTTTTCCAGTGGTATCATCCACCAATTGGGCATACATATTCCGCAAACTTCGATTGACCACCAATCTTGGTCTCTCGGTGGTGCCGAATATTTTTTTTCTTACACGAAAAATTCTTCGCTTAAATTTCTTTTTCTTTTTTAATAGTTCATTTCTTCGCATTATATCCTCCCCAAATTACACTCCAGCTTTACCAGCCTTAAGATGTAATCTTTCTTCAGCATATCTAATTCCTTTACTTTTGTATATGTCTGGTGGACGAAGTTGTCTAATTTTCGCAGCCACCTGTCCCACTTTTTGTTTATCGATTCCTTTCACTGTAATGGTTGCTATCAGATATTGATTCGGTGTTCCATCAGCATAGACCTTTTTTGATATTGGTTCTGCAATAATCTCTACTCCTTCTGGTGGAATAAAGAATATTTGATGAGAATAACCCAGTGAGAACATAACCGCATTTCCACGCTGTTCGACTCTATATCCGACACCGATAACCTCGAGTTTCTTTTCATATCCAGTGGATACACCTTGAATCATATTTGCGATAAGATTTCTGTATAGTCCATGCATAGAACGAGCTTGATTGTGTTCTGCGGTTCTGGTGACCACTACTTGATTACCCTCGACAGCCACTTTAATCAATGGATTTATCTGTTCAGAAAGTTCGCCTTTGGGTCCCTTAACTTTCACCAGATTGTTCTTATCGATATTTACTTTTACACCATCGGGAATATCAATCGGTGTTTTACCTACTCGAGACATAATTCACCTGCCTTATAATAATTACCATACATAACAAAGGACTTCTCCACCCACATGGAGTAATTTTGCTTGTCTATCAGTCAGCACTCCTCTGGGAGTGGATAGTATTGCTATACCCAATCCACCTCGAACAGAGGGCAATGATGACAATTTCGAATATATTCTTCTGCCCGGTTTGGAAACTCGAACTAACCCTTTTATAGATGGATTTTTATCCTGATATTTTAAATACAGTTTCAATATTTTTTTATCTCCGGGCAAAGCAATAATTTTATATCCTCTAATGTATCCTTCCTCGGTCAGAATTCTCGCTATCTGATGTTTAATTCTGCTGTGAGGCATAGATACAGTAGCTTTTAATCTACTCTGCGAATTTTTAATTCGTGCCAACATATCTGCTATCGGGTCAATTATGACGCCCATAATACCTCCTGATAATTTATTTAATGGAGGGACCTATCCGAATTTTGGTCGGTTTCCCTCGTGTTATCGCTGATATTTCGACAACTCTATTTTACCAACTGGCTTTTTTAACTCCAACAATTTCGCCCATATTAACCAGTTCGCGGAAACAAATTCTGCATAGTCCAAAATCACGATACACAGCGCGTGGTCTCCCGCATCGCTGGCAACGAGTATATTTCATTGTCTTGAATTTGGGTTTCCGCTTAGCTTTTTCTATCAATGATTTCTTTGCCATAATAATCCCTGATGTTTTATATTAATGTTCCAATTTAATCTTTACTTCTGAATGGGAACCCGAGTTCTTTCAGTAGTTCGAATCCCTCCTCGTCGGTGTCCACTGTGGTAACGAAAGTAATATTCATACCACGAATAGCATCCACTTTATCATAATCGATTTCGGGAAAAATAATTTGTTCCTCGATACCGATATTATAGTTTCCGTGTCCATCGAAACTATCGGGATTTGCGCCGCGGAAATCTCTAATCCTTGGCATAGCGATATTGACCAATCTATCGAAGAAATCCCACATTCTTGCACCTCGAAGAGTAACTTTTGCGCCGATAGGCATACCCACTCGCAATTTGAAATTAGAGATAGATTTTTTTGCCAGACAAACTTTAGGTTTCTGAGCGGTAATAGTAAGCAAATCAGCCATAACCGACTCGAGCAATTTAGAATTGCGTGCTGCCTCGCCGATACCGACATTTACCACTATTTTCTCCAGTCGAGGCACCCGATGGTCATTTTCATAGCCAAATTTTTCTTTCAGCCTGGGTAATACTTCCTCATTAAAAATTATTTTATATCGTGGGATATATTTTTCCTTTTTTTCTGCCATCATTTCCTCCTGCCTTTGGGCAACCGTTTCCAATTATATTGGCTTTCGGTTGCCAGCAGTTTATATTTATGCTTCTATCATTTCACGACATCTTTTACAAATCCGAATTTTTGTTCCATCCTCCATAAAATGGAATCCCACTCGGCTGGGTTGCCCACAATTTGGACATACCAGCATAACATTCGAGATATGGATAGGCGCTTCTCGTTCCTGTATTCCACCTTGAGGGTCCTGTTGAGTTGGTCGAGTGTGTCGTTTTATAAAATTAATTCCCTCCACAATCAATTTTTTTTCCTTCTGATACACTTTCAGGACTTTTCCCCGAGCTCCTCGATAGTTTCCGGTTACCACCTCCACTATATCGCCCTTTTTTATTTTCAATGTATTTCCCATATTTATCACCTCATATTTTATAATACTTCCGGAGCCAACGAAATAATTTTAGTAAAATGATGTTCCCGTAATTCGCGTGCGACTGGTCCGAACACTCGAGTTCCTTTCGGTTCACCCTCGGCATCGATTATCACCGCAGCGTTATCATCGAACCGGATATATGTTCCATCTTTTCTGTGAATCGATTTTCTCGTTCTCACTATGACTGCCTCTAATATCTCACCCTTCTTAAATTGAGAATTGGGCATAGCCTCCTTAACTGAAACCACTATAATATCGCCTATTCGTGCGTAGTCTCTTTTTGCGCCGTGTCTGATACCGATACAAGCGACTTTTCGTGCACCGGAATTATCGGCGACATTCAAGACACTATTGCGGTAAATCATTGTTCGCTCCTTTCCTCGGAACCAACTGCTTTCCGCACTACTTCTAACAATGCAAATCGCTTGGTCTTAGATATTGGTCGAGATTCTATTACTCGAACTATATCACCTTCATTTGCCTTATTTTCAGGGTCGTGTGCTTTTACACGAGTTCGACGACGAACTACTTTGTCATAAAATGGATGTGGAGTTAAATTTCTAACTTCCACAGTGATAGTTTTGTCCATTTTATCGGATACCACAATTCCCTGAAATATCTTTCTACTACCCATAATCCTCCTACATTCTATGAAAATAACTAATAGAAAACATACTCTCCCTATTCCATACCAAAGCGATAAGATATTGTAGTTTTATTTTGTGTCAAGGAAAAATTCGATGGAACAATTAAAAAATCCAAATAAATGGAATTTATTTATAAAATGAATTTATTTTATCGGCGAAATTTTGTGCCCATTGCTCAGTTC
>QNEG01000199.1 GCA_003645115.1 bacterium
GTCCAGGTCATCTGGGATTATTCGGATATAATCCTATTCAATATATGACCGGTAGAGGTATCCTGGAGGCTTTCGGAGTAGGAATGACAGTCAATCCTGGTGATTTGGCAGTGCGAGGAAATTTCGCTACTATGAAAGATGGAATAATCACCGACCGACGAGCGGGCAGAATCTCCACCGAACAATGCATAGAATATGTGAAAAAATTGAGTGCCGAAATAAAGGAAATCGAAGATGTGAAAGTAGATATCCAGCCTGCAAAGGATTACCGATTTGCGGTAGTATTCCGTGGTGATGGACTTTCGGATAAACTAACCGATGCCGACCCGCAACAGACAGGAAAACCACCGAAACCACCAGAAACACTCCATCCAAAAGCTGAAAAAACCAGAAGGATTGTAAATAGATTTATCCAGTGGGCGAGCGATATACTGAAAGACGAGCACCCGGCAAATACAGTATTGATAAGAGGATATTCCAAACTTCCTCATATCCAACCATATCCAGAACGATATGGAATGTCTGCGGTGGGAATAGCATCGTATCCAATGTATCGTGGATTAGCAAAATTGGTAGGTATGGATACTCCCACTGTGGGAGAAACAATCGAGGAAGAATTTGCTTTGTTGAGACAAGAATGGAATAAATACGACTTTTTCTTTGTGCATATCAAAAAAACCGATTCCTATGGCGAGGATGGGAATTTTGCGGGCAAAGTAAAAATAATCGAGGAAGTGGATAGTAAGCTAAATGCGGTGCTGGATTTGGAACCGGATGTAATCGCAATAACCGGCGACCATTCCACTCCATCGGTGTATAAGGCGCATAGCTGGCATCCAGTGCCAATACTGATAAAAGGGAAATATACTTTTGCTGATGATACACAAGCATTCTCCGAGCGCGAATGCGCAAAAGGAATACTGGGACATATCCCGGCGGAGGCGATAATACTTTTGATGATGGCTGATGCCGGCAGATTGAAAAAATTCGGAGCATAATTATGCCAGAAAAAATTCGGCAGGCAGAGCAATTTTTTGCGGAAAATAACATTCAGCCGAAAATATTTTTCATACTCGGTTCGGGAATCGATATTACTCCAATAACTCACAAATGCCAGGATGTGCGCGAATATTCATTCTCCGATATTCCAGGTTTCCCGAAACCGACAGTATCCGGACACGATGGAAAAATTGTTCTCGGTAATTTCACCGAAAGATTACCAATGGCAATTTTTTTCGGCAGAAAACATATATATGAAGGAAATGTCGAGGATACCATATTTGTCCCTCGAATAATGTCGAAACTGGGTGCCGAAATCGGAATATTTACATCATCTATGGGCGCAATAGATACTTTCATTTCCCCGGGTGATTTAGTGTTATTGACAGATATCATCAACTATGGCGGAATATGGACTGCCAGATATTCGCAAATTTGCAAAACAGGAAGCAGAAATTTTAAATTATTCGACCGGGAATTGTCCGAAAAATTTATAGAATACGGTAGGAAATTAGGGATTTGTTTCAAAAGTGGTGTGGCAGGATTTTGCACCGGACCCACCTATGAGACACCAGCCGAGGTGAAAATGTTGCGAACATTGGGAGTATCTGTGGTATCTATGTCTATGGCGCCGGAGGTCACTATGGCAAACGCAAACAAAATTAGATGCGTGGGAATCGCTTTGGTTACCAATCGAGCTGGTGAACATTCCGACCATAGCGAAGTCCTGAAATCCGCTCGATTAACCTCCACAAAAATCACCAAAGTTATAGAGCATTTTTTGGTCGAATTATCCGAAAGAAGAAATCAGATTTGAATTACCAGGTTCCGCCAGTAATTCTGCCCATATCATCTATAATTATAGGGCTAATATCACGAGCATATTTATCCCAGGAACTTGATGGGTCGGCGTGAACTTCAAAATCTGTTCCCGATTTCTCTATGGAAAAAGTAAATCGTAGATGAACGGGAATATCGAATCCAGATTCATTACTGGGATGTTCTAACAAAATACCGACAATACCATTCCATTCGGTATTTTTAGTGGAGGCATCATTAAATTGCCATCTACCCAGTGAAACTCCCGAGGATGAATCACAGGGTGCATAACATCCCACCATTTGATAATGTGTCTCTGATACTACGAATATCATTTTTATAATAGTTCTTGCGATATGCACCATTTTTTGTTTGATAATATCCTCTAACTCCACCACAGTTTTTTGCACCCATCTCCGCATCGTTTTATCCATTACTTCTTTATTCGATAAACTATCCCGGAATTTTTTACTTCCCTCTATATCCATAAAATAATTTCCAATTTTCAAGGAAATGGTATGGAATTTTAAAGTATCCTTTTGGACAAACCAATAATTCAACTCGTGCATCAAAGCATCCCGGATGCTATCTTCGTATGCATTAGAATAATTATTTATCGAGCCCAAATCATCGATTAGATCGATATATGTTGAATCAGAATTTCTGATTTTTTTGATACCATCCAGGCAAATCTTTATACATTTGTTCAAACTATTTTTCCATTCTTTCATTTCGGAAGCATCATCCCGACTTAATGACTCTTTTTTTGCGAATTTATACCACTCAATAAATGATCTCGTCAGAACAGAATATGATTCGGCAAGTTCCGGGCAATCGTAAACCACCGCAATGGATGTTTTATAAGCTGACTTATAATTTTTAAACTGCAGATCATTTTTAGCATTATCGAGCTTCTTTTTACACTCATCAGCCGGAATAGCATATACCCAAAATGCCAAAATTAACACCAAAACAATCGACACGGACATCTTTTTAATTCTCATTTTTCTCCTCCATTTAAATTATCGCTGCCAAAATTACGATAAAGTCGGCTAATGTCTCGATATATGTTCCTTTCCTCAATAAACGAAACGCCACCATTATGGTCAGAATCCACATAGCGATAGAGCCGATTAGGATACCAGAATATATATTGACTAATTTTAATAAAATTAATGAAATAATACCAAATATCAAAGGAATTATTCCCAGTAATATGGAAAATTTTTCTCCCAATGCAGATGTAATCGATTTTCTTTGAAGTATTCTATCGGTTTCCAGTTCCTTTAATCCCATAGTCAATCCTCGAATTGCACCGAACATAGCGATGGGGATTAGTAATTGGAGATTCCCTCGAGTGCCGAATACCCATATAATAAAAATCCATCCCACCAGCATCATTCCATCTTTTATGAATGCCGGAAAAATTCGCTCGAATATTGCTACCCACCAATAAATCAATATAATCGCGGTGATTACACAGGTTAATACACCCAATAAAAGATTCAGCAGGAATGAGATAATAATCGCTCCCAATAGAAATATTATGGATATTGGTATAAGGAATTTCCTGTTGTTCCTGACAAATTGGACTTTGGATGGGTCCATCAAAGCTAATCCTTGCCATTCGCGATATTCGTATAAATTCAATATTGCGAAAAGGATACCGAATACTACCATTGCGCGTAATATCGGAGCGTGCAGTTCGGTTTTCATCGCCATCATAAATGAAAATATTCCTGCAGACAACGATGCCAGTGCATTACTGCGAAGGAAAAAATATGCAATAAATTTAAGCCATCGCCAGCGCCACGGTGGAAGGAATTTAGAATGAATAGTTTCCAATCGCTCTACTACTCTATCTATAACCCAATGCGGAGTGGATGCTCCTGCTACCACCGCCACTTTCTCTATTTGGCTATAATTTTCCACATCTATTTCGCTGACTGTTTCCACCCAGAATGTGGGCAAGCCAGTTTTCGATGCCAATTGATACAGTCTTCGAGTATTAGCACTGTTTTTCCCGCCGATTACCACGAATGCATCGCAATCTTGCGCCAATTCGGCAATCTCATCCTGCCGATATGAAGTCTCTGAGCAAAGAGTGTTTTTTATCATTAGGTTATCATATTTTTTTTGCGCAGCATTAACCACAGATTCGAATGTGTTATAATCCATAGTGGTTTGAGCGACTATGGCAACTTTATCCCAATCGGGCAAATTTTCCACCTGTTGTGGAGTATTTATCACTGCCACATCACCGAATATTTCACCCTTTATTCCCAGCACCTCGGAATGATTTTCATCGCCAACTATTATTATTGCATATCCCTGCCGTGATAATTTAGCTACAATTTTATGAACATAAGCGACTTTGGGGCAGGTGGCATCGAATATGTCGTATCCTTGCGCCGTCAATTCTTCGATTACCTGTGGTGCTACACCGTGTGAGCGAATTACCACTATATCGCCAGAATTTATATCGGCATCATCATCCAGCACACGAATTCCTTTTTCTGCGAGCATTTCCACAGTTTGCGGGTTATGTATTAACGGACCGTGGGTGAAAATCCTACGATTTCTGTGTTCATCGGCGAC
>QNEG01000200.1 GCA_003645115.1 bacterium
AATCGGATAATGCGGGAGTTAGATATAGCGAAAGGGATATTAACTGAATTTATTTACTATTTTCAGATACCAATTTCTCGAGTGCACTCTCGAATAGTGAATCAGGCGGTGTGGGTGCACCGGCAACTCGAGCGATTATTTTTCCATTATCCACCAGAATCCGAGTGGGCAAATTTTTCACCTCGCACATCTTGAAAAATGTGGAATCCACACCAGCCAGTGGGATATTTATATTCAATGAGTCAAAAATGGATTTATAAAATTCCGGTGGTTCATAACTTACCGCAAGAATATAAATCTTGTCATTACTTCTGGAAAGACTGTCCAATTGTTTCAATTCGAAAATGCAGGGACCACACCAGCTTGCCACAAATGAAATTATTCCGACCCCATTGTAAAATGGATTATGGTCGATTGTTCTGCCATCGGGAGCAGTATATTCGAACTCTGGCAATCGAATGTATTTCTTCTGTTCACTGTCGGTTTTATCCGAACAATTGCAACCGATACCGATTGCCACCATCCACATCAGCAATACACAAAATGCAATTATTTTATTGATAATTTTCATAATGTATCTTTCCCATCTATTATTTCGAGTTTACATTTTCCTCGAGTAATATCTGCGACCATTTCTTTTAATTCGTTCAATTTAGTCTGCGGGACTTTCGCCACCAGTGTTATTTCCTGTTCGAAATTTTGTCGGACCATAATTCCACCGATAGAATCGATAAACACTGCAATCTGCGATACTGCTCCATAAGGTATCTTCATCCTGATTTTACTCATCCGAATATATGTAATTAACTTAGCATTTTCTATTGCTTTTTTTGCGGTTTCTGAATATGCTCGCACCAGTCCACCAGTTCCCAGTTTTTTCCCGCCAAAATATCGAATTATCGCTACTAATATGTCTGTAATATTTTTTGTTCGAAGAATTTTTATCACTGGGGCGCCAGCAGTTCCTGCGGGTTCGCCAGCATCGGTATAATATTCCTCCGCACCATTTTCGCCGAGACGAAAGGCATATATCAAGTGTGTGCAATCGGAGAAATCATCGCGCAATCGTGATATTTTTTCATCGATTTCATCACGATTACCCACTGGGAATGCGAACCCAAAGAATTTCGAACCACCGACCTCGACAACTGAATTTCCCGCCCTGTTTACTGTGTATTGTTTACTCATATACACAAATGTAAATTAATTTTCTGTGGTGCACAAATAGTAATCATAAAAAAATCGCCTCCATCGAAGAGGCGATTTGGGAGGAGAAGCAAAAAGGAGGAACTTATTTTATTTGCTCGGCAATACTTTTTGCTACTCGAGTCTTGTTGAGTGCATCGGATAGATTGCCATTTTCGAATTCTTGTTTAGCCTCACCCTGTTTAGAATTAGCCTGTTTTAGCAGATTTTTTCCAGTTTCATCGGTGGGAGAAATAGAATTTATAAGTTCATCGGTCAACTGGATTGCCTGACTAACACTCTCTCTTGATGGATTGTCGTCAGAATGAGCGCCGATTTCACCCAGTAATTTTTTCGCTCGTTCTATATATGTATTAGCCTGTGAATAATTATTCTGCTCCAATGCATTTTTTGCATCTGAAATCAAATTTTGCACGGTCTGGGATAATTCACGCTCCAATTCCAACTGTTCCAATGCCGAGCTTATCTGCTCTATCCCTTTCTGGATTGCGTTTATTGTCTGCAAATCTTTTCGCTCGCCAACATATTTATATGCATCTTGTGCCCTCTTTCTTGCGGACATAGTCAAATCTGTGGCGGCGCGTAAATCTCCTCTATCCAGCGCCTTATTGGCAGAATTCTGTAGTTCCCTCGCTAAATTAAGTAACACATCAGCTTCATCGGGAATCTCGCCAGCAAATTCATTCTCCACTCGTTCAATTATCTGTTCGGTGTATTCCATCACATCTGCCACTTTTTCCGCATTAACTCCACCGGAAAGCTTAGCCGAAATTTTTCTCAACAGTGAAAACGATTGTTTTGCCAGGGAATTAGCGAGTTTTGCATTCTCTTTCTCCAAAGCGGATTGAGCACTTTCCAACAGTTGTTCTGCTCGAGCGAACAGGTCGGTTAATTGGTTATCGGCGAGTGCGGTGATTTTTGGAGCAATTTTTTCCAGCCACTGCCGACATTGTTCCAGTCTTCGTCGCGCCTGTCTCATTTCCTGTGATTCCTCACGCTTCATAGTAATGGCACGATTTATCATATTCTGCGATTGCTCAGCCAGTTGCCGAGCCAATGTCATATTCCCGTTATTGTATTCTGTCATCGCCTGTTCGATAAGTTCTTCCGCCTGATTCAGATATGCCGATACATTCTCGGGGATATCCCCGTCGAATTGCTCGTATGCTTGCTCCAATTGCTCGGAAACAGTTTCGATAAGATGAAGGACTCGTCCTGGGCTAGAACTGTTCCCCTGAGCAAATAGAATTAGGACTCCAGCCAATATTATAATTATTATTCGTTTCATAATATCCCTCCAAAATCTAAATTATCATCCACCGTCCACGATAATGTAGCACATTTCGTGCCGAATTTTTGTTTTGCGCCAGTTTAGTGTAATACACTGTCTTGCTGTGTATCATAATATCGATTTGGGCAGTAAAATCAAGGAAAATATAAATAATAAACTGTCCCGAAACGAACAAAGTGTTCCGAAATGAACAATAAAAATTTGCCGTATAATAATTTATTCTCGAATTTTTATTGCGATATAAAATATATTCACTAAATTTAAACATCAATTTCCTGGAGGTAATATGCTCGACGATAATACTATCAAAGATTTGAAAAATTTAGCCAGAAGAATACGATTCGACATAATCAAGATGACTTATATGGCGGGTTCTGGACATCCAGGTGGTTCTCTTTCCATCGCCGATATACTAACTGTCCTATATTTCAAACATCTTCGTCATAAACCCGACCAACCGAATTGGGTAGATAGAGATAGAGTAATATTATCCAAGGGACACGCCTGTCCCGCGCTTTATGCGCTGCTCGCCGAGTCGGGATATTATCCTCGCGATGAGATGTGGACTCTGCGAAAACTCGGCTCCAGATTACAGGGACATCCCGCACTGGATAAAGGTTTACCCGGTATCGAGGTATCAACAGGCTCATTGGGACAAGGATTGTCTATCGCTGTGGGAATGGCTATCGCTTTCAAACACCTCGACCTGGTGGAAAGAAACATATATGCTATCCTCGGCGATGGAGAAATTCAAGAGGGTCAAGTCTGGGAAGCTGCTATGTCCGCAGGACATTATCATCTGGATAACCTAATCGCAATAGTGGATAATAATGATTTGCAAATCGATGGTTTTGTGTGCGATGTAATGAATATTCATCCTATTGCGGATAAATTCTCCGCATTCAATTGGTATCCAATAGTAGTAGATGGACACGACCTGAATGCTCTGGATGATGCTCTGCAGAAAGCAAAAAAGGTCAAGGGAATGCCGGTTGCGATTATCGCAAAGACCATAAAGGGAAAAGGAGTTTCATTTATGGAAAATGAAGCAGAATGGCATGGCAAAGCTCCCAATAAAGAACTCGCATTGAAAGCAGTCGCCGAGCTCGGTTTCAACCCACAGGCACTCGATGAGGACATTAGATGAAAATATTCGAGGAATTCTATAAAAAGTTCTGGCGCATATATAATCCTTACGATGAATCCGGTCATAAGCGAATGGAGACATTGAGCGCACTAATCGAAGAATATATCCAGTTGCCACCCGGTTCGCTCATTCTGGATGTAGGATGTGGCGGTGCCATATCCACTATCGCGCTGATTAAGAATCAGTATAACACAGTGGGAATAGATATCAGGCTGGATGCAGTGAAACTGGGATGGAAATATATTCGGGAAAAATATTTGCCCGCCAGTATTATATGCGCCGATAGTCGAGAAATACCTATTAAAAATGAAATATTCGATGGTGCTACATTGTTGTTTAATCCATTCCCGCACTGGTCTCTGGAGGATTTCTGGAATATATCATCGGAAATATTGCGCACACTGAAATCAGGGGGAATATGTGTGATGGAATTCGCCGACTTTATCCAATTGAAATATCAAAATCAGTGGAAAGATATATTGCTCGACCACACCGGCGACAGAACATTATTTTCCATAAGTGGGATGTATAATTCTGCGGAAGGCACTATTCCCAGGACATTTATCGACCCTGAAAGTGGAGAAAATTGGACGGTCGATTTTCATCTGTGGTCTCAATGGCTGATAGATTTTGTCTTGAATAAAGTAGGTTTCGAGGAGATAGAATTTATTCGTCAATCCACAGATTTTCCTCGAAAAATTTGTATCGCAAGGAAAAAATAAGGGGAGGATTGCAATGAATATATA
>QNEG01000201.1 GCA_003645115.1 bacterium
AAGAATTCTCGCCAAAGGAATTCGGGCATTTAATAACAGATAATTAACTTGCGTGATTGAGGGGAAGTATATAAAAGTTTTTAATTTAGAAGGAAACGAAGAAAGTGATAATTGATAATTAATAGGAAATATTCCTTGACAACATCCAGTCGCTCATTATCTTATCAGGCAGGGTAATGAAATGAAGTTCCTGCGCAATAAAATATCGCCGCGTTGTTTTTCCCGTGCATTTGTGCCGCCTGTCTCAGTGCACCATATCGCTCAGCGAATGCTACCTCCACAGATTTTCATCAATAACAGTAGTTCAATAAGTTATAGTAATTACTTGAATTTTAGCTATCTTTTCGTTGTCCCGTCCCGACAAGATGATGGGAGCGGTTTTTTGTTTTGCAAAACCTAAAACCATTAAACTAAGGAGGTCTATCATGAGACGCACTGTATGGATTGTTTTTGCAGTGATTCTGTTGGTCAGAACTTGCTTCGCTGAATGGGAAACAACGATAGTAGATTCCTCGGGCTATTTTTCAGGAAGATGTGACATTGCTGTGGATAGCGATAATCACCCCGCTATATGTTATTGTAAGTCCATTGCAGATAATCCAGGATTGTATTGTGCATTTTATGACGGCTCGAACTGGAACATAGAGATAGCGGACTCAGGATGGGATTTTAAAGGTTTAAGTATTACCTTTGACCAGAATAATTATCCCCACATTTCGTATGGAGCGTGTTATCCATCATATGATTTAAGGCATGCCTGGAAGGACGCTGAGGGTTGGCATTATGAGATTTTGGATACATCAGGATTTGGCTCGAGTAACTATCTGCATTGTTCATCTATTGTTACCGATGCCAATAACCATATTCATATCGCCTATAGCGTGGGCGGTGATCTGGCAGGTAGAGGTATACAATATGCTTTCTGGGATGGCTCATCCTGGAGTCTCAATACATTACTTTCAGATGGCTCTATGACTTGTCTATCCACCGATGTTGACACAAACAACTATCCACACATTACAGACTGGCTCGGGGTGTATTGTAAATTTAACGGTGCAGATTGGGAAATCGATACCCTTGATTTCGCGGAGTATGGGGGAGTGCACTTAAGATTGGACTCTCAGAATCGTCCCAATATAGTTTACTGCGATGCTTTTGGGAATGTATTCTGGGCTTATTATGATGGGTCCTGGGTAATAGATTCAGTGGGAGTAAGCGCACAGGGAAGCAACGCTCCATTTGATTTAGATATGGATGACTATGTTCATATCATTTATCACTCGGTTCCAGACACTTCTCTCCGCTATGTCACTAACACGAGTGAGGACTGGACAGATGAGGTCATATGTATACCTGACAATGTGATCGGCTCTCAAGCATCTGGAATTGCTGTTGATGGAAGTGGCAACATCCATGTATGCGACAGCGACATTTCTCCAAGTTATATGAAACTCATCAGGTATCACCATCGTGCAGGTTCGGGGATTAAAGAGCCAGAAGACGAAACTCGAATACCGGAAAGCAGATTAGTTCAAAATTATCCCAATCCATTCAATTCTTCCTGTGCCATCATCGCACCTTCAGGAGCGACAATAGAAATCTATAATTTGTATGGCAAATGTATAGGGACATTTGACAAAACACCCTGTGTATGGGAACCTGATGAATCAATATCAAGTGGAATTTATCTAATAAGAGCAATAGTTGGAAATAGGATAATCACCAAGCGCGCAATTATAATAAAATAAGATTCTGAATCACTGAATAGAAATGATGAACCTGATTTATCATTATGAATTAGTGCATATATTATGTTAAATCATTTATATCATTGGTATCACCGGTTCAAGGTTGGTGTGGCACTCCGCTAAATCCTGAAAATCCCATTAATATCTGTTAAGTCATAGTTCAAAATTTGTCCCGACCGGTCGGGAGCGGGATACCAAGATTAGACAGATTACTCAGATTATTTTCTTTTATACCCCGTTGGGGTCACCCGATTTTTTTTGAGTTGCCAACACAGAGCTTTAACCACTTGTCCAGATTTATTCCTCTTTCAATGCTCTGTGTTTGCCTCTAACTGTGGTAATTTACAAAAAAATTACTTTTTCTGTATTCACCGATTTATAATCACTCCATTAAAAAAGCCCACCCATAAATGGTAGGCTCATAATTGTCCATAGATTGCAATATAGATTGGCAGGCAATATATTTTATTACTCATCCCACTTTTTCAATACTATCGCTGCATTATGTCCGCCGAAACCGAATGAATTGGAAATGGCATACTTCGGATTTGCCTGAATTTTTTGGTAAGCGATATTAAGTCCCTCACACTCCGGCTCGAGATTTTTAATATTTATAGATGGATGAATCCATCCTGTGTTGAGAGACATAATCGATGCGATAAGTTCTACACCACCTGCGGCGCCCAGCAAATGTCCTATCATCGATTTGGTAGAATTCACAATCGGTTTCTTTTCACACGAACCGAATACTGCCTTAATTGCTTTGCATTCTGCTATATCACCTGCGGGAGTAGATGTCCCGTGAGTATTTATATAGTCGATGTCATCAGGAGTAATTCCAGCCTCAGCGATAGCTTGTTTCATCGCCTGAATTGCTCCCACAGCTTCCGGATGAGGCGCAGTAATATGGTAAGCATCGCCAGTGGCACAATAACCGACTATTTCAGCCAATATCGGTGCGTTCCTGTTTCGAGCAGACTCCAATTCCTCCAATATAACAGTCCCGGCACCCTCGGAAATAACGAATCCATCTCTATCCTTATCGAATGGTCGCGATGCAGACTGAGGGTCATCGTTTCGAGTGCTCAATGCTCGAGCATTACAAAATCCGGCAAGTGCCATCGGATGAATCGGTGCTTCTGCTCCACCAGCAATCATAACATCCGCACGATTTTGCTTAATCATAAGGAACGATTCCCCGATAGCGTGTGCTCCCGATGCACAGGCACTCACCACAGAAAAATTCGGTCCGCGCATATCGAACATCATCGATATGTGTGCGGATGCGATATCCGGTATCATCATCGGTATTAGGAATGGACTGACTCGGCGATTGCCACGGTTCAATAGGACTTCGTGTTGGTCCAAGAGAGTGTTGATTCCACCGATTCCAGAGGCTATTATCACACCTGCTCGTTCCGGTGGAAAAGTATCCTTATCAATGTTAGCTTGTTTGCAGGCTTGAATTGTCGCCACTAAAGCGTATTGAGTATATAGGTCGAGTCTCCGAACTTCTCTTGGGTCGATAAATTCAGTCGGCTCGAAGTCTTTTATCTCGCCGGCAATTTGCGACTGAAAATCTTTTGTTTCAAATCGAGTTAATTTGCTAATTCCACTTTTTCCAGCCAGAATATTTTGCCAGAATGTCCCAGGGTCATTGCCTACTGGAGTAATAGCTCCGACCCCGGTAATTACTACTCGTCTGTTCATATCATTCCTTATTGTTCGGATAATTTTTCCTCGATGAACTTTATAGCGGAACCAACAGTGGTAAGTTTTTCTGCTTCTTCATCGGGAATCTCTATATCGAAATTTTCCTCCAGAGCCATAACCAATTCCACTGTGTCTAAAGAATCTGCTCCCAAATCATCGATAAAATGAGCTTCGGGTTTTATTTGGTCCTCACTGACACCGAGCTTTTCCACGATTAGTTCTTTTACTTTGGCGTCGATATTCATTTTTGCCTCCTTAACTTTGTTTGTGTTCCACGGCACTAACAAATTAATGTTGATTATATTTCTGTCAACAAATTTTTGAGTCGATAATGAAAATCCATTTCCAAGTTTCAATTATCAAGGAAAATTCACACAGTTCCAATTTGATTATCGATTATGAATATCGCGGAAAACCAAATCTATTAGATGGATTATTTTACCACCACATTGAGTATTTTTCCGGGAACATAGACTATTTTTTGTATCTTTTTTTCCTCCAGCCATCTGGAAATTTGTGGATTATTGGTGGCGATGGACAAAGCAGTGTTCTCATCGGCATCCGGGGCTATCTCGATTCTGCCACGCACTTTGCCATTTATCTGGACTCCGATTTCCACCATTTCCTGATAGGCTAATTGCTCATCGTATCGGGGGTAATCTCGAGTGAATACACTGGAATTATATCCCAGCTTTTCGTTGAGTTCTTCTGCCAGAAATGGTGCGAATGGCGCCAACAATCTAACAAAATTATCCGCAATAACAAAATAAAGTTTGTGTTCCGGATTGAAATCATCGGGCAGGAAATTCAGAAATTCCATCAACCCAGCGATAGCCGTATTAAATTGCATAGTTTCAGGCATTGTATCTCGAGTTACTTTTTTAATTGTTCTGTGAAGTTGCTTCAATAATTCC
>QNEG01000202.1 GCA_003645115.1 bacterium
ATCGGAAAATGAAAAAGGTATAAAGCCGGGGAGGTAAAAATGAGTTCACCGAAAACATTAACTCCAGAACAAGAGAAAATGGTTTCTGATGAGAGAAGTTCTCGAACCGAACAGGAAACAAGAAAAAATATCGGGCTATGTGAAACCTGCATTCACAAAAATGAATGTATCTATTACCAGCGTTCTACGGAACCGATACTGTTCTGCGAGATGTTCGAAATTTACTCTATTCCATCAGAACATCCTGTCTCCAGTGAGATTGTTGGAGAATATGAACAGGAGGTTGAAGCTGGAGAGAACTTGCAGGGATTGTGTAAATACTGTGAACACAGGTTCACCTGCACATTCCCCAAAAGCAAGACAGGTGTCTGGCATTGCCAAGATTATGAATAAAATCGAGGGGGTAGCTTTTCTTTGGGATTGAACAATAAAAAATTAAAGTTACCCCCTAACCAAACCATTAGTTCAAAAGGAGGCAAAAAATGTTGGGAACAAAGGCGAAGGAGAAAAAAGGTGTTTATGAAAATGTCGTCCATCAATTTGATAAGGCGGCAAAGTATATGAAACTGGACGAGAATATAAAAAAGATTCTCGCCACCACTATGAATGAAATATTGGTTCATTTCCCGGTGAAAATGGATAACGGTCAGGTAGAAATTTTTACCGGCTACCGTGTTCAGCATAATAATGCGTTGGGACCATTCAAGGGCGGACTTCGTTTCCATCCCGCAGTAGATATCGATGAGGTTCGCGCACTCGCCACCTGGATGACCTGGAAATGCGCTATTACCGATATCCCATTCGGTGGAGCAAAGGGTGGTATCCAGATGGACCCATCTAAATATAGCGCATCGGAAATAGAGCGAATAACTCGAAGATTCACTTTCGCTCTGGCTAATAATATCGGACCGGAATATGATATCCCTGCACCAGATGTAAATACCAATGCGAAAATTATGGCGTGGATATTGGACACATATCTTTCTATGGTGCCACCTCACGAAAGAAAAAGATGTATTCATGTGGTAACTGGAAAGCCTGTGGAGGTGGGTGGAAGTCCTGGAAGAGATAAAGCTACCGGTCAAGGTGTGGTATTCCTAATCGAGCAGTGGGCAAAGGATAATAAATTCGATTTATCCAATGCTACCTACACCGTCCAGGGTTTCGGAAATGTAGGTTCCTGGGCAAGTCGCCTGTTGAAACCATTCGGCAGTAAACTTATCGCTGTGGAGGATGTCACTGGCGCAATTTATAATTCCGATGGAATCGACCCAGATAAACTGACAGAATATGTGCAAAAGTATGGTGGCGTCCATGGTTTCGAGGGTTGTGAATCCATAGACCACGATACTTTCCTCAGCACCGAAGCAGATATATTTATTCCCGCCGCATTGGAAAACCAAATTACCGCAAAAACTGCCGATAGTATAAATGTAAAATTGGTGGCAGAAGGCGCCAATGGTCCTACAGACCCCGATGGCGACGATATCCTGGCGAAAAAAGGAATAGTGATATTACCAGATATCCTATGCAATGCAGGTGGAGTGGTGGTCAGCTATTTCGAATGGCTCCAGAACAAAAGAAGCGAATCATGGGAACTCGCCGAGGTAGATAAAAAACTTCATAAGAAATTGGTCAATGCCTATAAATCGGTGACCGAGCAAGCCAAGAAATATAACACCGACCTTCGCACCGCAGCATATATAGTCGCACTTTCCAAATTGGAAATGGCTTACAAAGAACGAGGAATATTCCCGTGATTTAATTGCACTATATCATCACCATACAGCTCCGTCATTTTCATTTATGGCGGAGCTTTTTTATTATAGGACAATACGATGAAAAGATATCACTATCCGATTTATTCTCGATTTAAATTAGCTTTCAATATATCATTTGCGATATTATTTTAATTATGAAAATAATTCTATAAAGACAACAATGGGAAAATACAATTATATATTGTTGGTCATATTTTGGTTGGGAATACTATCAGCGCAAGAAACACCCGCAATCGATTCGGTATGGTTTTCCGAGGAAATCATATGCAACGACAGCAATATAGTATCCATTTGTTATATACTTTCGGGAGACACCGCCGATATAATAGTCCAAATCAGCAGTGATGGTGGCGAAAATTGGATAATAGCGGGAAATAATAGGTTCGATGCATTCAGCGATTATATGGGACACATAGGATATGATGTCCCCCCAGATACTCACTGTTTCCAATGGATTATGAACGAGGATATGCCCGGTGCGGAAGGATACGATTGGATAATTACAGTGCAGGCTCGAAAAATACTATTCGCAGATTCTTTCTCCACACTGGATACCACATTATACCAGATAAATGGCAATGATGGTTTCGTGAACCCAGATAGCGAATATTTTGTCCTGACTCAAAATACCACCTGGCGCAATGGCAGATTGATGACAGTGGATACATTTTTCTGCGATACATTGGATATAGAATTTATGTTCAAATTTATTCCCGGCTGGTGTGATGTAGCAGAGGAATCCACCGGTGCCGATGGTTTATCGCTCATTTTTTCTCCACTAATAAACCCACCACTCGCTCCCGGTGGCAGTATCGGAATTATCGGCACCGAAGGCTGGGGAATCGAATTCGACACTTACAATAACTGGTGCGGACATTCTCATTCCGATATCGATGGGAATCATACCGCAGTCAGTATCGATTCGGTGGCTTGTTTATTCGTGGGCACCGATGAAGTCCCAATATCATTGCGACAAACTACAATCACATTCGATATGGTGGATAATAACTGGCATTATGTGAATGTGGAAGTCAGAAATCCTCACTGCAAAGTCACTTTGGATGGGATTACATATATCGACGAGGATTTTTCATACATCCCATCGCCATTTTGGGCACACATCGGAATTTCGGCATCTACTGGCGATTGCTATACCGAACACATAATCGATAATCTGCTAATCACCGACCCCACCGCAGTGGACACATTAAATTCCTCGGATACAGCTATCGCTCCACTGGATGCTCACAACCCGCAAATTAATATCCACTGTCCCGAGGATTATTCCACATCCCCCGATGACACTATTACATTGAATTGGAGTATCGATGACCTTTTCTGGAGAGGTGAACCCGGAACACTGTGCGTAGAATACGAAGAAACATCCTATTGTTTCGAGGTAATAGACACATCGTTCGATATTGTAATTCCCGCCACCTGTGAGAGTATTTCCATAAATCTTGCCATAAGAGATTCTTTCTGCAACTGGGGATATGATACCTGTTCGTTCAGGATATGTTCACCGTTTTTCGGTTTGATAGAATGCGCTCCCTGCGAAATGTTTACATCTTGTTCCACTCAAACAATAGCATTCCTCATAACAGATACTGTATGCTATTCCACTGTGGAAAGTGTGTATTTCACCGTGGAGATACACGATTCCGCCGGCGGTGTAGAAATTATGAATATTTCCGGTCCATCGGAAAATGTTCAATTGGAATTTATCGGCGATACCACAAGAGCAATTTTGCAGGACATTATTTTCGCAAATAAAGATAGTGTATTAGTGATAATGAATTCTGTTCTCGATGATAATGGATGCAGAATGACTCCCATCGAATTATCCAGATGAAAGCCTGGAAAGTTGGACCGATTTCTTCGAAAAGCTCATTGATAAAGGATTAAACCCAACCGCAGTCAAACTTGTGGTCAGCGATTGTATCAGATGGTTGAAAAAAATTGTTGGACACATATTCCCGCATTCCAAATGGCAAAGATGCATATTTCATCTTATTATGGACGCTGGATACAAAATTAAAATTATCGTGCCAAAAGAAGTTTTCAGAAAATGCTGGGATGGGTATTCAAAGCACCGAGTGTCAGAGCGTTCTGGGAACGATGGAAAAAATTTAAGGATAAATGGCAGCGGAGACAACCAAGAGCATTTAGAATCGTAGAACTCGGACTGGACGATGCCACTGTCTTTTTCCAGTTCCCAAAACATTTGTGGCGTAGTATCAGAACAACAAATACGATAGAATCCATTTTCGCTCATATTAGAAGGAGAACTAAATGGTTCGGCACATTCAATAACATAAACAGTGCCAGAAAACTAATAACTATGCCAGTTTTAACAATTACACAAAATTAGTTGCAAACTCGTATTTGATTTTAATTATTGACTATTTATTATATAATAATTATTTTTATAATATGATAGATTTCTTATCAGACTGAAAATGAAACCAGAACCAAACAAAATATACCAAGGTGATTGCATCGAGGTAATGAGGCAATGGGATGATAATTGCATCGAACATTGCATCACCGATCCGCCATAGAATATAAGCAAAAAGAAGGG
>QNEG01000203.1 GCA_003645115.1 bacterium
CCTCTGGATGGAGTATCAATCAAACCGAGCAGGTGAAGAAAAGAGCTTTTCCCCACACCAGATGCGCCCAATATTCCCACAAAATCGCCATTGGAAATAGAAAAATCTATTCCTTTCAATACTTTCAGCTTTTCATCAGACCCAAAGTGTTCACCTGTTCGAGCTGGATACCATTTCCATATATTTTCGCAAATCATCAGTGCCATATCCATATTAAATATATCAGTTTGGTTCTTATTATCAAAGCACAATAAATGTTAGTGATTTAAATTTCTGAATACTAATTAAACAAAGCGCCCTCGTTTAATATTTAATACTTGAAATTTAGGAAATCATCATTATATTAATATATATGAAAGTGAATAATAAAATATTATCGATGGGGGGGGAGCGCCACCATAGAACTCCTGAATAGATAGCAAACCCTAAATATTAACCATTTTCAGGAGGTCTATGATGGAATGGAGAAAAATAAGTAGTTCGATGATATTATTTGTGGTTATTGTTCCATTATTGTGCTGGGGACAATCGGATTTGGATGAAAGAATAATGGCTGATTCACTGGAATTGATGGAGGAAATCGGTATCGAGGATCAAAGATTGCAATTCGAAGAGCAAACAGGGCTTTTGTTGGTGGAAGGAATAGATGGTAGAGAAACCGGAGAATATATTTTTCGTTCCGGGAAACCAAATGAAGTAGTGCATGCGGGATGTTATGTGTTTATTGCGAATGAATCCAGTATAGAAATATTATCGATTGCCGACCCGGAAAATCCCCAGCATCTTCTTTCATATCCTGCGACCAATGCGATGGGAATCGCTATTCAATCTGGACTCATTTTTATAACCAGCAAAACTCATGGTTTAGATATATATTCATACGATGTAGAAAATAATCAATTGGAACACATCTCGAATTTTCATCATGATAGTCGTGTTCAATATAGATATGTCGCTGTTTCTGGATGTTATGCTTACATATCTTGCGTGTCTGTCATAATCAATTCAAATGGTCTTGAAGTTGTAAATATTAAGGATGTGACAAATCCTCAACACGAAGTTTTTGTTCCGGGAGGGAAATTGAATAAAGACCTTGTCGTATCGGGAACCCGTGTTTTTATGGCTGGGGCGTTTTATGGAGTCCACATATTCGATATGGAGGAATATTTTTCATCAGGTGGAGCGGTTAAGGTAACCACATTAACTTACAAACCATCGCACGGTAAAATGAACTGCTACGATGTAGATATAGATGGCAGTTTACTTTATGTCGCAGATTATTACAATGGACTAGAGATATTCAATTGGCGGAGTAAAAATCCCTGGCTCGGCGAGTGTTATGATGAGGTCACCGGAAATCCCACCGGTGTCGCCTGTGATGGCGACTGGGCATATATGACCACATTAACCGAAACGGGGGGATATCTATATGTTATAGATGTTCAATATCCCGATTTCGGAATGAAACCTTATGCTGCTTATGATAATAGTTATGGTGCGGTATCTCCTGACCCTGTGGGGACCAAAGTGGAATTCGTTTCAGGCAGAGAAGCACCATTGGCATCTTACACAATAGAAAAAATCGCAGAGTCCCTTGCCGATATGATAACTCCAGAATGGATCGGACATACGGAAATTACTCCGCCTGCTCCCATAGACCAGATGTTTGGCGGATGGATAGTAATCGAAGGTAATTATGCCTATGTGATGGGAAGAGGATACACGGTCACAAAATACGATATTACCGACCCAACATCTCCCGATGAGATTGCAACAACTTCAGATATCGATGAAGGATATTCTGCCGAGATTTATGGAGATTACATCTATGTAGCTGGGAAACGAGGTGTTTGGAAAATTAACACCGGGGACTTATCAATAGTAGATACAAACGAAGCTTCTCCAATCTGGGGGCAAATAATGTTATACCCACCAAATTATGCATTCGTTTTCGGTATGAATACACCTCAATCAAGTGTAGTAAGGAAAATATGCGCAGCATATAATATTGCTGGAGATGGTATAACATTTCTTGATTCAGTTAGTTCAATATGGGATCCTTATGAACCTGATAATGACCCAGCTTATCAAGATAACTGGTATTATTTCGGATTGTTACCATACATATTTGCAGGTTCAGATAATCTATATCAACATCTTAATGTTTCAACTCGTTCAGAAGAATGGTGGAATCCAACTGGCACGCACGTTCCTTTTATAGTGCATTCAGGACGTTTTCATTACAATACTATATTCGAAATTAGTTCAAATCATTTTGACACATATTATGGATTGATACCTCATGGAGATTATGGCATGTGGGCGTCAGGAGATGTTGAAGATATATCTGGTATTGATAACAGTTACCAAAAGTTTGATGTTAATTGGCACTTCTCCCCTGAAGGAGGAGATTTTCTTTCTTTATGGCACGACTGGAGTGATGATAATCAACATTGGTATACTTATGGACCTGAACCCTATGAATCTGATTCAATAAGAACCCATTTTATGGACCGATCTGGCAATAATCATTATTGGGCAGTTTGGGATGAACAGGGAATAACAAATAGTGACAGATTTCCATTATGGTATGCGCAAAGCTCCGATTGGCATATGAGTTCTTTTACAAGAATAGATTCACTTACTCCTTCTGATTCATCCTGGGGCGATTTTTTTACTATGAATGTCATCCATTTTGCAATTAATGGTCCGGATAAACTATTCCTAATTACAAAAAGGACAGGCGAAATTCATTATTACATAGATGTTATTCGAGTCGCCGATATGCTCTGTGCCGGGGAATTGGCAAAAAGAAATATCAATCAAAATCTAAAAGTTCCAAAAACATCTAAAATTACAATTAGCCCTAACCCATTCAATACTCGATGCCAGATAAAAATAGAACTTCCAAAAGATGAACAAGTGAATTTGGAAATTTACGACATAAATGGTAAGAATATATACAGCAAAAACTTCGGGGAATTATGCGAAGGATTACATAACTTTAATTGGAATGGTGAAACAGAATATGGTGAACCACTTCCTTCCGGAATCTATTTTATCAAAATTAAAATTGGCACAAAAAATAAAATAACAAAGGTGATTCTTCTGAAATAAAATCAAGAAATGAGATTTTCCCCCTCCTGAAATTCTTGGGAGGGGGAGAAAATTCGGAGGTATATTATGAAAAAGATATTTATTATTACATTATTTTCCTTATCAATAAATGCTCTCTTTGCAGATGGTCCAATTATAGAAATAATTGAACCTACTGAAACTATGGAGCATATTTCATGGGTAGAAGAAGAAATTGGTCCACATTTTTATTTTGAAAAAAATGAATATTTAAATGCCACATCCGATGTTTTCCAGGAATTTCGGCTTTTCATTCACGATTCAGTGGGGATAGATTGGTCGTCATTCATGTTTTATATCGTGGCTTATGGGGGATGCATTAGCTATAACACAGGTCCCATTTACTGGTGGACAGGTGGTCCTCCCCTGCCTGGCATGTCGGATTCTACTTATGATTTATTATGCTGGGCATCGGAACAAGATTTCTCTATGTCTATCGATACCTTATCAGATACATCGGGTATTATAACGATAATCCCTGAAGGCAGAGGAAGCAGACCAAATTTTATATGTTCTGATAGTTGTGATTTTACAGGAACTTACGAAGGTCCTTGTTGTGTAAATCCAGGGGATATAAATTCACCCGGATTTGGGCATTATGTAGCTTATCTATGGGATCTTCCCAGCATGGCACATTTTATGATAAGAAACTTAGCTGGTGAATGGGAACAGGGGGGGGAACCTCTTATTGTCGATTATAGCGGTCCCTCCGCATCCCATCCTGAACCTGTTCCATATACTCATATCGATACAACTTCTCCCATAATTAGTGTAGTTATTCTTGATACGGTCTGGATTCGACAAACTGCATATCCTAATCCCTATGAGCCCTGGTTTCCACATTGCCTATGTGAGGATACACTTTGTGTCGATACTTTAGGTGAACCACTCGAATTTCCATACTGTGGCACAAAATATATCGAATGGTCACCTGTAGATGAACAATCGATTTTGTTATCTGTAAATAGCGAAGAATATAACATAAACTCTCCTGGTATGCACTGGATAGATGATTCGCTGCTCGTTTTCAATACCGGCGAGGCGGGACTGAGTTTTTCCGAAGGAGAGACTGTTCGTGTATGTCTCGAGGAAGCCACCGATATGGTTTCGCAGGGATATGGACCGAACCATCTCGGCAGACATCTCGATTGGACTCATCCCGATACTCCCGTGCCTTTCTGCTGGGAGTTCTACATCGGAGATGTCGGTGTCGTCGAAAGA
>QNEG01000204.1 GCA_003645115.1 bacterium
GATAACATCCGATGAAATAAAACAGGAAATCCAGAGGATTGCTGGGAAAAAATTTGTGCTGGTGGCAGGTGATGATTTAGAAAAATTCATTCATAAAGCGAAATTGCTATTTGGAGTAATTCCAATTTCAGAATTAGACGAACTGAAGAATGCATTGAAAACCGCCGAGATGGCACAATTTCACACCGACTTGAATATCCTCGCATTAACCGAGAAAATACGGACAGTGATGGGATATGGAAAACGAGAAAAATTCCAACAATTATGGCGAGAAATTCATTTGATATTGAAAATAATCCCATTGGGAATAATTACGATTCACCGAAAGAATGGAATAATTTCCGCCAATTCCAGGGCATCACAGATATTGAGTGCCAAAGAACAGATTATAGGAATGAGTGTAAGTGAATTCTGCGAGCGCTATAAAGTATGTCCAGGTGGGACAGATTTTTTAGAGTCACTCAAATATACCGACCGACCATTGAATTTCTCTCACCATCTACCCCACAACAGAGTAGTGGATGTTTCTTTGGCTCCCATTCCCGATTCAGATGAATTTATTATGCTTCTGGAAGATGTTACCGAGTTTAATCGAGAACGAGAATGGCTTCAATGCATACTCAGTGCGATTAGAGATGGAGTTATGGTGCTGGATAAGAATAAACAACTGGTGTGGAGCAATCATATAGTGCGAGAATGGTTTGGAGATAGATTGGAGGAGGGACCGATTCATTGTTTCAATCTTTGGGGCACAAAAAAAGAACCCTGTCCACAATGTCCGCTGGATAATCTATTCGAAAAAAAGGAAATTTGCAGATATACTGAGAGATTGATAAAAGAAAATGGAGAGGAACGATATTTTGATTTAATCTCGGCACCGGTATTAGCACCGGATGGTTCGGTGCGACAAATTGTCCAACTTGCTAGGGATGTAACCGATAGAGAACTTATGATACAGGAACTTATGTCAACCAGAAGAAACCTAGAAAGTGTTAATCTGGAACTTCAACAACAATATTTGACCTTGAGCACCTTATCTGAGATATCTAACACCTTGCAACGAGTCAATCGACTAGATAGGATACTTCACATTATCCTGACCGCAGTTACTGCTCGTGAGGGATTGGGTTTTAATCGAGCATTTTTGCTTCTGGTGAACGAAGATGAAAACATATTAGAAGGGAAATATGCACTGGGTCCATCCAGCCCAGAAGAAGCCGGTAGGATATGGTCTGAATTATCCGATAAACCAAGAACTCTCGCAGAAACTCTGCAGGTATATCAAGAAGCCACTCAAGAAAAGGACACTTTGGTCCAAACTATTATCTCTGAATTGAAAATACCGCTGGATTCTGACCATTTTCTAATCGATATATTAAACAATCGCGAGACTGTGATAGTATCGCCAGAAAATGAGGAAATCTGGTCTCGAGCGCAAGAATTTGCCAGTAAAATAGGACATTCCACATTCGCAGTTGTTCCATTACTATCGATGACTAAACCGGTGGGAATATTGATAGTAGATAATATGATAACTCGAAAAGAAATTGTTCCGGAGAAAATCGAATTACTTCGTTCACTGGCGAATCACGCCAGTTTGGCGATAGAGCGTTCATCGTTGACCGAAGAACTCAGAAAAAGTTATGATAAATTAGAGGAGGCGTATAGTTCACTTCGAGAAAATCAAGAAAAATTAGTGGAGGCAGAAAAATTATCTACTATCGGCGCTATGGCGGCTCAAGTAGCTCACGAAATAAGGAATCCACTGGTGACTATCGGTGGGTTCACTAGGAATCTGATGAAAAAGATTCCGCCCCAAGATGAAAAACGAAAGGCATTGAAAATAATTCTTGAAGAAAGCAAGCGACTGGAGGAAATTATCAATGATGTATTAGGATATGCAAAATTGTCATCACAGAAACTGGAAACAGGTGATATAAACGAAGCGATACACAATGCTGTGATACTTTTCGAACCTGAATATGAGGAAAACGATATCGAAGTAGAATTTTTACCATCGAATAAAATTCCGCCGATTAATTTCGACCATAATCAAATACGGCAGGTATTCATAAATCTGATACGAAATTCTCTTGGAGTATTGCCTGCTGGTGGAAAAATCACAATAAAGACCAAAAAGGATGGTAAATATTGCTGGATAGAATTCAGCGATAATGGACCTGGGATTCCTCAAGATATCGGCGATAAAATATTTAAACCGTTTTTCACTACCAGAACCTCCGGCACAGGACTGGGACTATCTATCTCCGCCAGAATTATAGAGTCGCACAACGGCACAATCTGGTATAAGAATAATCCAGCTGGTGGAGTCACATTCTATATTCGTCTTCCCTTGGAAATAGAATTACCAGAAAGCAACCGACAACAATAATAAAATGGTGCGATTATAAAGGAATTATGAAAGTATTTTTTCCCTTGTTCCAATCGCTTCGCGTTGGAATGGAGACAATAAAATGCTCTGTATTTACGAGATATGGGTGGATAATCCATTAAATCCCGACTGACATTTTCTAAATAAAGTAATAGTCTTCAGGATAGGTTTCCGAGAGGCAGGAGATGAAGCATCTTCTGATAACCGCGCAAATAAAGGCTCACAACATTCTCAATGATATTGTTAATTGTTTTGAGATAAACTCATTCAATTTATTTAATAAGATTGTTAGAGAGCGACTCTTCATCCCAGCTAAGTTTCGGGATAGCTCTAATCACTTCAGTCAATGAAGTCTCGCCGGCATATACTTTCTTCATTCCCTTTTGCCATAATGTTTCTATTCCAGCGGATTTAGCTTTTCGAGCCAGCTCATCGATTGCCGGAATTGGAATTAAAGTATCTCTATTGATGAATTCCCCGGGAAGTAATTCGAATACTCCTGTCCTGCCGATATATCCGGTGTTCTTGCATTTATCACATCCCTTTGGTCGATAGATTATTTTTCCCTCGCTTTCTGCCTTCATCTTGCAATGCGGGCACAGAGTCCGCACCAATCTTTGACCGATTACTAGATTTATTGTATTTATTAGCAAGAACGGTTCTATACCCAAATCCAATAGACGATATACACTTTCGAAAGTATTCCTGGTGTGCAAGGTGGTCAGGACTAAATGTCCTGTAATCGCCGACCGGATTGCGATTTTTGCAGTCTCTGTATCTCTTATCTCGCCGATAAAGATTATATCTGGGTCCATTCGCAATACCGCTCGCAACGCAGTAGCAAATGTAAGTCCCTTGGCGGTATCGATTTGCACCTGATTGATTAATGGCAGGAATTCCTCTACCGGATCTTCGAGTGTAATTATTTTTTTCTCTGGAGAATTTATTCTTCGAAGAATTGCATATAATGTGCTGGTCTTTCCGCTACCTGTGGGACCACATACAATTATCAATCCCGCTGGCTTGAAAATATTATCTGCTATAACTCCCAACTCCGGGCGACTCAACCCGAGTTTATCCAACGATGATACCTCCAATCCGCCACTGGAAAATCTTATGGAAGCATTTTCTCCGCGAACAGTGGGAATAATCTCTATTCGCATAGTTATTCTACCCTGTCCATAATCGACTCTAAATCCACCAGTTTGCGGGACATCGTGGATAGATATATCCAGTTTGGCAATCACTTTTAATCTCAGGATTATTTTCTCGTGATATGCGACAGGGACTCGAAATTTCTCGTGTAGCACTCCATTCACTCGATATCTAACTCGTGTAAATTTGCTATCCGCTTCCAAGTGAATATCACTGGCACCCAAGTCTATTCCTTTTATTAGAACCATATTAACGAGTTTAACTATACTTCCCTGAGTATCGCTCTCGTCGATAATTTTACCTGCCTTTTGTTCCATAGTCATCTTGTATTTATCCTCGACCTGCGTAGGCAATATTTCCTGAGCATCACTCAATCGCGCCAATGCTTCATCCAATTTGGATGGTTCCACTATCCCCGAGACTACTCGCATATTCGATGAGAACTGCGCCATATTTATTGCATCTTGATTTAATGGGTCATCGGTGGCAATCAGTAAGGCATCATTCTCGATAGCATAGGGCAATACTCGATACTTGATGCACACATCTTTGGGAATTAAATTTAAAACATTTGGTTCTATCTCATTCACATTCAATTCTATCCTTTTCAGGTCTCTTTGCATACTGACCACATCGGCGATTATCTTCTCGGTAAGCAACCCCAAATCGATTAGTATCTCGCCTAATTTTCCACCTTTTTCTTTCTGTATCTGAAGTGCTTGATCCAACTGCTCTTGAGTTATCACCATCGATTCCACCAATATTTCGCCCAATTTCTTGGGGACCATTTTTTACC
>QNEG01000205.1 GCA_003645115.1 bacterium
GTCCCCGTTGATAAGGGGGACAGAAACCGATGCCGACTATTCTGCAGAAGTTTCAGGGGATTCAGCATCAGCTCAGGGAATTTTCATCTGGTCGCCCGACAAATCCATCCCATCGGGAATATATCTGGTGAAAGCCACTATCGGCGACAGGACAATAACCAAACGCGCAGTGCTGGTGAGATAAGGTTTTTCACCATAATGCAATTGATGAAATGATTACACAATATAAGGCGCGCCGATTACCATTTTCTGTTATTTAATTATTGAAATCACCGGTTCGAAATGATGATTTTGTTTTCGGCGCTGGGTTTCGTATTTACGGAAGACGCTCCCGCAAACGCTATTTATCCATTTCTCCTTCTTGGCATTTCTGCCCTGGATATTGCGTATAACCGACTATCCAATATTCTCCGCAAAATTACACTCTAACCCGCTTTTCAGATTTTGGGTCAAAAAATTTTACATTCTGGATATCGATGCGGAATGGGACTATATCGCCGACAGAAATTTTAATATTCGACAGTATCCTCGCCACTACTTCTTTTTCAGCGATAGTAAAATATAAAAATATCTCGTTTCCCATCGGCTCGACTACCTCGATTTCTGCTTTGAAATGTGGATTATTATCATCGATGATGAAACTTTCTGGACGAATCCCAACTATTACATTATCATTTCCTATTGATGCGGGAATTTTAAATTGTATATTGTCGAAGAAAACAGTATCGGACTGAACATTTGCATGGATAAAGTTCATCGCTGGGGAACCGATAAAACCCGCCACGAACAGATTTTGCGGGTCGTGATATAAATTCAGTGGAGTATCGCATTGCTGGATTATTCCATCTCGAAGCACCGCTATTCTATCTCCCATTGTCATAGCTTCCACCTGATCGTGAGTCACATAAATCATAGTGGTTTTCAATCTATTGTGCAATTTGCTGATTTCTGTGCGCATATGGACACGAAGTTTTGCATCCAGATTGGATAGCGGCTCATCGAATAGGAATACTTTCGGTTTTCTAACTATCGCTCTTCCCAATGCTACTCGTTGTCTTTGCCCACCGGAAAGTTGTTTCGGCTTGTGTTGTAAATATTCGCTCAACCCAAGTATCTCGGCGGATTCGGTCACTCTTCTGGTTATTTCTTCTGTTGGGAATTTGCGCATCTTTAACCCAAATGCCATATTATCGAATACATTCATATGGGGGTATAAGGCATAATTCTGGAACACCATCGCTATATCACGGTCTTTAGGTGGAAGATCATTGACCAATCGTTCACCGATATAAATTTTTCCCGAAGTAATTTCCTCCAATCCGGCTATCATTCTCAACATAGTGGATTTCCCGCAACCGGATGGACCGACTAACACTAAAAATTCCTGGTCGGCGACATCCAGACTCACATCCTTTATCACATGGGTCTGGTTATCATACACTTTGTTGACTTTTTCTAATCTTACTTCAGCCATTTTACACTCCACTTATCTATTATAAATAACCAAGTTCTCATATATGGCAAGAACAAGTTATTTTTTCATAGCAAACAATTCGAATCTCTATCGAACTATTATCATTCCACCGTAAGCAGGTATAGTCGATTTAATCATTCCATCGGAAACATTCATCTTTTCCATTGATAATAGTTCGACAATAGTATCTTTTTCAAATGGTGATTGAAGAGACAAATATTTTTCGTTCTCACCTCGATTTATCACTACTATGGAGTATTCGCTATTATGTTTTTTGTAAAATGCAATACAATCCTCATCAATAATTTCAAATTTGAATACATTACCCAGTGGTATAATCGGATGTGATTTCCTGATTTGGATAAGTTTTTTCATATAATTCAACAGTATAGTATCTTGACTGGATTTATTCCATTGGAAACATTTTCTACAATCGGGGTCTTTTCCGCCTGTCATTCCGATTTCATCGCCATAGTATATGGATGGAGCACCGATTGTGGTCATTTGAAATAACCAAGCCAACTTCAATTTATTCTTGTTCCCATTACAAAGAGTGAGAAATCGTTGTGTATCGTGGCTTCCCAGAAGATTGAACGATACATTATTCACATTGGGAAAATATGTAGCTAAAATATAGAAATATTTTTCCACAAATCGTGAAGCATCGATATTATCCATTGCGAAAAAATCGATGCAGGCTTGGCGAAACCGATAATTCATCACTGCATCGAACATATCGCCCTGAAGCCATTTACTACCATCGCCCCAAATCTCTCCGAGTATATATGCTTGCGGATTGATAGAACGAATTGTATCTCGAAAATGGAGCCAGAAATCATCTTCCACCTCGTTTGGACAATCCAATCGCCAGCCATCCACACCCAGTCGAGTCCAGTATTTGGCAACATCGAAAAGATATTTCCTAACTTCTGGATTGGTGGTATTCAAACTGGGCAATGAACCGAATCCCCACCAGCAATCATAATTGGGATTATCCTCGGGACCGACAGGATATGAATGGACATTATACCAATCGGCATAATCTGATTCTTGTTCATTTTCTATCACATCCTGAAATGCCCAATGTTTTCTGCCGGTATCGTGAAATACTCCATCTATAATTATTTTTATACCGAGAGAATGGCAGGAATCGACGAGTTCTTTGAATAAGTTTATACTTCCGAAATGCGGGTCGATTTTCATCGGGTCGGACATATCATATTTATGATTGCTGGGTGCCTGAAAAACTGGATTAAAATATATCGCATTTATTCCCAGTTCGACAAGATAATCGAGATTATCGAGGACACCCTGTAAGTCTCCGCCGAAGAAGTTAAAATATTCTGGTTTTTCTCCCCATCGCTGGACATCGGGCGGGTCATTAGATTTATCACCATTGGCAAATCGTTCTGGAAATATCTGATAAAATATCGCATTCTCCACCCAACTGGGGATGTAAAATATTTCAATATCATCAGGAATTATGGTGAAATCATCATCGTAGAGAAAGTTATTATCGCCATCGAAAATTAGAAATTTATATTCGAATTTCTGTTGGAATTGGGAATTCAATTCGGCGATGAAATAATCGAAAGTGCCATCGAAAGCATACCAATCCATCCTTTGTTCGCTCTCATCGAATATTACACTGACACTATCTACATCGTCCTGTTTGGTGCGCAATTTCAGATATAATGTGGTATCATCGGCAAAAACAAAATAAGGGTAATCTTGCTTATGGAGAACTGCGGATTCGAGTATTTTTCCGTCGCCGGGAACCGCAGATTGCTGGAATTTATCATAATCTCCCACTCGAATTATAGAATTTCTTCCACCATAGCCATCGGGAGCGGACAACGGATTATTCAAATCCTGATACCAATGTTCACCATTTACCACGAATTTATATTGATATTCTCCATCCTCCAGCTCGATAATAACAGTCCATATACCATCGCCATTATCATCGTGCATCGGAGTGCTGACAATTGACCAGTTATTGAATGTCCCTGCCAGCGAGACCGATTCCGGTTGCACATTGGGAGTAAACTTAAAAGTTATCCGGTGAGTTTTCGCACCCAGAATTATTCCCAGTGTGATTATGATAAATACTATCTTTAATTTATTTCTCATCTCCATTTATCCGATATTTTCTGTGTTCGGCAAATTCGCAGGAGCATAATCGGCAAAATTATTTTTCTACCTGATATACCACATCGATTATAGTTCCATCGCGATATTCGATAAGCGCAATAATTCTATCGGTAGTTTTTGGTGGGTCTGGTTCTCCGCCACAGATTTCGATTACCTCTTTATGGATATCGTGTATATCGCGAATAGGCAGTGATGAATTCTTGAAATGTTCGAGTAAATCCTTTCGGGCAGGATTGATAGCGATACCACGCTCGGTTACTATTACATCTATAGTTTCCGCTGGTGTGGTAATAGTAGTAACTCGTTCTCTAATCACCGGTATTCTTTTCCTGTATGATGGCACCACAATCATACACAGTTTAGCGCCAGCAGCTACATCGGTGTGTCCGCCGATTCCGTGAAGTAATAATCCATCGCTGTGGGTATTCACATTCACATTGAAATCCACATCAACTTCGGTGGCTCCCAGAAAACCTATATCCTGCTGGTTCACCAGACAACCCTTAGAATGGATATTCGCATACATAGTCATCGGAGTTTCCTGATGCCATAGGTCATCACGGAACGATTGTATCGCCACCGGGTCGAATACCTGTCCATCCAGCAATTTCCTAACCAAGCCTTTCTTGAATAATTCCACCGAGAATTTAGTGATACCGCCATTGATAAATGATGCCTGAATACCTTCCTTGTGCATATA
>QNEG01000206.1 GCA_003645115.1 bacterium
ATATAGAACCTTATGTTAGAGATGCCTTAAATTCTTTAAGATTGAATTCAGACATACCAACATCTCAGACAGGACATAAAAAAGCTACGGGTTATCCAGATATAATTTTCTGGCATAAGGAAAAGCCATACTATTTAGAATGTAAAACCTATAACATTAAAAATATTGATACAACGCAAAGAAGTTTTTATTTTTCGCCTTCTGATGAATTTAAAGTAATTTATGACGCTCCTCATTTTATATTGTCATTTGAAATTTATGTGGCTGGAGAGAAAGGAAACAAACATATCTATAAGTGTAAGCATTACAAAATATTATCTATAGAATCGCTGTCGTTGGATGTAAAATATGAATTTAACTCTAACAACAAGAGAATGTATTCGGGTAGAGATGGAACAATTATCTTAGCAGAAGGGGAAATTGAATAATGAATATGGCGACACTTCATATAACACAACATAAAAGGTTCGTGCCTTACGGCACTTACCCAAATCCTTCGTTAACACTCAGGACTTCTTTTGTGCTGGGAAATTTATGCGCACTTGTTTGCAATAATTGGAGGAAACAGAATGGATGTAACAATTTTATCGAATTCGCTGGCGGGAATTTTTTTGACCAAATTACGAGACAAGACCACTTCCACGGTGGAATTCAGACAGGCATTGAAATCATTGACCACAATTCTTTTTATTAGTTCGAGTGAGAAATTGCCTGTGGGAACAATAGAAGTAGAGACACCTCTGGAGAGGACAATCGGTGTAGGACAGTCTAATGAAATAATATTAGTTCCAATAATTCGAGCTGGTATATCGATGGTGGAGCCGATATTGGATATATTTCCATCGGCGAAAGTTATGTATATCGGCGCTCAACGAAATGAAACTACATTGGAAATCGAGCCGTATTACTCCAGTCTGAATGATAGTATTTCAGATGAAATCGTCTATTTATTAGACCCGATGCTGGCAACTGGCGGAACTTTGGAGTATTCGATAAACGAGTTGTCGAAATTAAATCCCAGCGAAATAAATATATTAACTATAATTTGCGCTCCTGAGGGGGTAGAACGAGTATCCGATGTGGTGGATAATCTAAATATACCCGTGAAATTGTGGACAGCGAGTATCGACCGTCAACTAAACGAACGCGGTTTTATACTGCCTGGTCTTGGCGATGCCGGCGATAGAATTTGTGGAGTATGAAATCGCTATTCGGGATTTTTTAACACTCGTATCCGCTTAATTACAAATTCTTTCTTTTCCTTGACGAACTTGACACGGACTGTAGCTTTTACCGGTAATAAATGATAGGGGATTTCTTCTCCATAAACATTGACCACTACCACTTCGTCGGGGTCGATTGGGTAGAAGATTTCTCCCAGCGAGATTTTATCCGGTTTGACTTCCATAACCACATCATCCAGAGTATATACTGTATCTTTTTTCTGGTCGTTGAGAAAAATAGTAGTGTCCTCGCCAAGTTCGGCATAAGTAGCGCCAGGTTCTTCTCCGCCGAGAATATCGGTTCCTACCGGCGATTGTCCAAATACAATAAGCGGAATGATTATCAATATTCCGATATATTTCATTAATATACCTCCGATTATAAATTATTTACCTCTCCAAAATAATGATTTACTTTTCGGTGAATTGATACTGGCTTCCTCTTGAGCTATAGCGCCAGTGGATAATTGCACCGCAATCATAGCTTCATCGGTAAGTCCGACATGAGCCGCCGGTGCCGATGGAACTCCCTCTCCGATTTCTATGAACGCATATAACCAGCCACTTTCATCCATACCCAGAATGCTGGTCTCGCCGGGAACTCCAGTTCGATAATCTAATCCATACAGTCTGGAAGTGCCACCGAAAGAGCATAATTCCTCAGCGGGAGTATATGTGGTGAAAAATATCACTCCACCCAATAATAATGGGCGATTTATTACTCGTTCACCATCGTATAGAGTCCTTCTCCAGCCCATTCCGGATATTATGTCCAATAGCAAACTATCATACTCGGTAGAATCCGCCTCATAACCGTAAGCAAATGTGCCAGATTCAGTTTGTTGGACAGTGATACCGGTGATATCGGTCAAGTCATCGAAAGTTACCGAGCTATTGCCATTCCAGTTTGTATCTACTGCGCCGAAGAAATATTGGTCAGAATAATCGCTTTCATCGATATCGGAATAATATCTTCCAGTGCCGAAATACACCCACAATCTTCCCTGGTCGTCCATAGTGACTGCACCTCCAGTGGTAATAGGTCCGGGCAAATCCATAAATTCGTATAAATCCCAGTCATTCAAATCATCGCTTTCATAGGTTAGTATTTTGTATATTTTTCCATACCAACTGCTACCGAACCAGTATGATTCACCGATGTATATCACATCTACATTTCCATCTAGGTCGATATCGACTGGGACAGCATCGGCAAAGTGTGCATCATCCGAACCGGTGAATTTCTTGTATGTGGAGATATCGGCAGCATCGGCGACAAATAATTTAGCATACTGTGAACTGCTGCCGCCGAGCGAAGTAGGTCCTGAACCCGCTACCAGAAACCATTTGTCTCCAGATTTCACCACTCCAGGATAGCTGGTGGTAAATGCTAATTCGGATTCATTAGTTTCCCACATAAGTTCTATGTGGTCTGGGTCGGTGATATCCAGTGCGAAATATGCAGATTTATATGTATCGCCACCTGGTAATGCATAATCTGTTCCGCCGAGACGCATTCCGCAAATCAGCGCGGTTCCCCAGCCATTGGGATGTCGGTCATCATCGGGAAATATTTTTGCATCGAATACTTTCGGTTTCAGGTCCACATAATATACATGGCAATATTCATTGCTCATCAACCATTTAAGGTGGGGAAGTAGATTATATGGGACCAGAGCGAATATTTCCTCGCCGAGGTCATCGCCCATATTATCCAGATAACCACGGGTAGTGGGGTTTCCAGTTTCCACATATCTGCCTGCATTAAATGCGTGTAGCATTCCATCATTTGCACCCACATAAACTATATTTTGCCGGTTTTTATATTTCTGGAAGAATGCTCGATATGTATTGTCATTGTAAATCAGGTCGTATCTATCTGCAGGCGGACCCACATAAGTGGGAGTGGAATTCACTATATCGCTTAATTTCCATACCTTGCCATCAGCTGTCCTATCTCGCCAATACATATTATCGGTATAATCTTTTCCTCGGATATATTGAATCAAACTCTCTGCCGATGCTGTAGTTCCGCCAAAATCGAGATGAGGAGCAATTCGAGGTGTATGTGCGGCTCCCTTCTTGAAATCTATCAATTCGAGACTATCTCCAGATTGGGCAGGGACCACTACTTTTATATGTTTCCTTTCGTTTTCTGGAGTATTCCACAGATGTGTTCCACCTCGCCATACCGAAAGCACGTCGTTGACCGAGACTTCATCTACCAGAACATCCTCTTCACAATCTCCATCCGTATCATCCCATCTTTCGCATACGGTAGCTTGGGCGTCGGTATCGAAATAGATATGTAATATCCTATCTTCATCCAGGTCGAGATGAGCATCCTGGTCGGTATCCTCACGAAGATTGCCTTGCTGGTCTATCCACAATGCGTGAAGTTCACCTATCCAGCTCAATTCTGCTCCCAGTATATTTCGTTTTGGTGAGAAATATGCTTGGAATACATTTCCTTCGCCTTTATCACTGGTGGATACCACAGAAACTGCAGCCGCTGCCGAGGTCCTTCGAAGTATTTTCATAAATATATCTATAAGAGCATTTTTCAATTGCCAGCCGTTTTCTGCCTCATAATATCCATCTGGGATACCATCGCCATCGGCATCCCACTCAACTTGTAGGTCTGGAGTATCACTTGAATTAGCATCCTCGAATGCCCCATTTTTGGCTGCTCTTTGAAGGACTCCTATTGCATCCGGCGAATGCCCAAATGTATATACGGTATATAATGTGATATTTTGTATATCCTCGTGGTCATCTCGTAAATCAGTAATATGTGCCCATAGCGCTACATCGTTGAGATAATCGGAGCCACCTTCATTCCATGGGTAATCACTGGAACTGGCACCACACGGGATTGGGTCACAATCTGTATCGTCCCAATTGTTATACGGACTCGGTGTGCTTCTATCCTGAGTGGGTTCACCATCGGTCAGATATACTACATAATTAGTCTGGCACCAATGCTGGACAGGGTCGTGAGCAGCGTAATTCGCATTGGTAAAATAACCTGTAGTGCCTTGAAAATATCTGGTCGCTTCGTAAAATGTCTCGGATAATGGTGTCCAGGTATCACAAGCGATAT
>QNEG01000207.1 GCA_003645115.1 bacterium
GGATAGTGTTGGGATTTTACTCCACTACATTTTCGGATAAGGATGCTTTGGGGATTTTAACCGACAATTTTTGAAGGATTTTGGCTTTGAACGCTGTGATTTCCGTTCGTGCTACATATATTTTCGGGTCGGTTTTAATTTCTACTGCGCGGATTTCTATACTTGGGTTTGCCCTTTCTATCACCATAACTTTGCACGATTTGGGCATAAGTTTTGCCCTTTGAATGGGGTCTTTTTGATGAACATATTCTCCTCATATGTCAAGGAAAATATTGATAATATTTTATTTGGTTGCCACTACAAAATCGAGAAAAATTAATCTCTCAAAATCGTAACCCCCTGATTATCAATAACTTAATTCTCGGGAATCGTAAATATTAACCAAGAACTGCCAAAGATGGGAGAAATCATAGAAATAATGGTGGATGGTATATCGATAATGGAAAAATCTATCGCTCCAATATGGTAAGATAGTTTGATTAAAATTATGGACCGTAGGAGACCTTGTTTCCGTTCAATCTCATAACCGAACTGCCTGGTCTGCTGAAATCCTCCAGATTTTGCACAGTGATATTTCTATTCAGAATCAGCGTAGAACCGCTTTTGTTCAAATAAAGGTAATAAAATACTGGTTGATTAGTTCCGGATATAGTTTGGTCGGTGGCGCCATCGAAATAAATGATACCGCCAGTTCCCGACTGAAATGAGCCATTATTAGTGAAATTCCCTCGAACATAGAAAGTATTTCCCAGTTGGCTGAATGTGGCACTATTGGTAAAATTGTTATCCACATAGGATGTTAATTGCAATTGTGTTGTTCCACCAGATGTGGAAAGATTATAGAATGCAGTGGAATTTGCACCCTGAATGTTTTTGGTGGCAGAACCTGTAAATGTAACCGTGCCATTTCCGGCTACGAAAGTTCCATTATTATTCCAGTTTCCGGAGACATCCATCGACCCGGTGCCGGTAACATCGATTTTCCCGCCATCCTCGATAGTGACTGTGCGGCAGGTTAGTGCATTAGTTCCCGAGATAGTCAATATAGTGGCACTACCGATAGAAATATCCCTGCAGGTAGCAGTGTTAATATTCACTGTTGGCATATAAGTATCGATATACACAGTGGATATAATCACATCTTTGCTGGCATCTGGTGGAGTGTTGCAATACCAATTATTTGCATCACTCCAAGCAGTGCTGACTCCACCAATCCATATCGCCTGAGAACCGGTGCCATATTCTGCCCATTTAATAGCCCAGTTATGCAGATACGGTCTATTCCCACCAGAACCGTATAGCGATGCTTTCAATCTCAACGATGGATAGTGCTCAGTGTTCAATCCGGAAAGGTTCCAGATTATCGTTCCATCGGAAACCGAAGAATATGTATAACCTGGAACAGGCGAACCGGCACCATCCAGGATTTCCATTACCACAGTTCCGCTATTCAGTGTTTGCTGATATTCTACCTCTGTCCATTGATATTCGCAACCGGATGCTGGTGGAGTAATATTCTGTGAAGTGAATGTGCCTGATAGATTCATCAATGCGGTATCCACACTGAAAGTATAGTATCCAGGGTCACCTGAATACCGATATACCCTGAAATAATACCATCCGCCGGGGTCAGCCTGGTCGGAGACCGTCTCGGTAGCATCGCCCCAATTGTATGAACCACCTAAATAACTACCATCGGGGAAATACACTACCAAATCATAATCTCTACTGCCCGATTGTGGAGTCATATTAACGGTCAATATCCTGCCCGAACTGGCTGGCATATAGAATTTATACCAATCCTCGGTATCTTCATAATAATAGCAAGTATGTGAACCATTGGAATAACTGTATATCAAATAACCTCTTTCATTAGTGATAGTAGCAGTTACCACATTATAGTCATTGGTCAACTGATTGGAGAACCATATATCGAACCAGCTTTGATATCCACCAGCGGCATAAGTTCGGACATACCACCAACCGGATTTATCTGCAGTGATACATACCTGGTCGGCAGAACCGCCGCCATTGGTGCTGGAAACTCGCTGAATATTATCGGGGTCATACAGGTATAAGTCGATATTCTCCTCGGTTATTCCACCGCCTGCGAATGGGTCTGTGGAAACACAGAAATAGTCGCCATTTTGCACATAGAATTTATAATATTGATTTGTATATTCCTGCAAATCCTGATAATGATAGCTTGCGTTGTTCTGCATCACTGGCGCTGATGAACTGGCGGTTCCGCCCCATAGGCATCCAGAGCGCTTATTTTCCGCCCAGTAATGCCAGGATATATCTCTCTGTCCCACATCGTCATCATAGGAACTTGTGATAGAGAACCAGCATTTTGCCCAGTCATCACCATCATCTCCAACAGTGTAAGGGACACTGGCATCGCCACTCCATAATTTTGTGGAGAAATTATAACTGATAGATGGGATATATCCACTACCCCATCGAAGATCCATCTGGTCATCGCCAGTCCAACCGCCATCGGTGTCCCAGGCTTCCAATGTGATTGTAGCAGATGATGCGCTGGAATTTACCGCCAGTTCCACATCGCAATCGAAATCATTATCATCCTGGGATAGTTTCCCTGTGGTGAAATAGTTTCCCGCTATGGAGATAGTGTAAACAACATCGGTTTCTGTCCATCCCTGGTCGCCACAGTCATCCTCGTGTCGAACTATCTGTAAATAGACACAAGTCGGTGAACGATACAATAATTCCGATGAATCGGTCGGTTCTGCTCCACCGGATTTTCCATCATCCAATGGCGAATCTACTATTGCGATTCTGGGCAATCCCTTTCCATTATCCTCATACCAATTTCTGGGCGTTTGGAAAGTGTATATATCCGAATTCGCACTTTTCCTTGCAGGCATCGATTTAATCGTATCCACGAGTCCGAGTATAATCGGACTGCATTGTTGAGCCAGGACATTGAGTTTATCCTCATCGCCTTCCTGGGCAGCATCCAACATCTCTCGAGCGATATCTATATCATTTCTAATCATTTCTGCTCGCTCGAAATCATTTTCTTTCTGGGCGAGTGTGGAATAATATTGCAATCTGGGGATAATCATTTCCGCCATTCCACGGAGATATGCCAATTGATGTTCTCTGCTGGCACGAGGGACGATAAAACCCTTATTATCTGGTCCTTCTACTGTGCTCACCACACGGAAACCATCACGAACCTCGCTGGATGGTTCTTCATCCGTTGGAGTGAACATCATCTCTGCCGATATAGATGTGGGCGGGTCGTAAAATTCACTCAACGGCGGACCGCCATCGGGAATAGCTCGCTTGGAAATAGAACGCCACGGGTCTTCATCGGAACTACTTACCACAGAGAATATTAGCATTATAATCAAAATATAAATTATTTTTTTGTATTCAACATTCATTAAGCACCTCCTCATATTCCGAGCAGTCGGGATTTTATGTAAAAATATTCGCATTTATAATATCCTTAAAAAATAAAGACAAAGTCGCAAAATAAATAAAATACGCTATAAATATCGCCTTTTCTCCATAATTTTTCATAGTCAGAAAAAATGATAATCCTCCAAAAATAAATGATACTATCAATAACCATATATTCCAAATTCCCAGAATCATCGGGAAAATACAATAGGAAACCCATATCAATACAGCGATTAACAATGTTCCATTTTTCTTTCCTAAAATAGTCATCAAAGTTTTGATTCCAGTTTGTTTATCACCTTCATAATCTTTCAAATCCTTTGCATTGAATGCTAATGAGAATACCACAAAAATCGCCCATAGCAATTTATTCGGCAATGCGATAGGCTGTCTTCCCGCAATTACAATTCCATCGAAAATAAGGATAATACTCGCGAATGAAATCATCGCTATGGATAAAACTGGGATTCTTTTCAATCTCGCCGGTGGCATCGAATATAGCCAGTAAATAGCGATAAATGACATAATCATATATGCGAATCTCGGGTTAATTAAAGTAGAACACAATATCGCATATAGCAGATAGAATCCCGCCAGCCATAACATATTTGAGTGTGATAAATCCTGTCGTGGCAATGGTCTTTTCGCGTTGGATATACTGTCGATATCGGAATCCATAATATCATTGGTTACCACTGAGAATTCCCATGCGAAGAAAATCGCCATAATAGCGAAAATTAGGTCGAAGAAGTTCATTTCTGCGAACAATTCGGTTCTACCCGAGGTTCCCGCCCATAATCCGATGAAAAACATTGCCACAAAATGGATTATGCGAAATGGGCGAATATTCCCGA
>QNEG01000208.1 GCA_003645115.1 bacterium
ATAGTATATAGACTTCGCACACCCGCTGAGGGCGAGGCTGGTTATGGCACTATCCAAGATTATACATCTGGAACCAGCTTGAGACCATCCACGGGAACCGTATATTACTACGATTCTGATGTCGCAAGGGGATTCCAATATAGATACGATTTGTGGACAAAAGTTCTATTCAGTGCGAATATAATTGCCGATGCCGACCTGAATTGGAAAAATATTCTCGGTGAATATTTCCAGCCGTTCAAGATATTTATGACTATGGAAAACAAGGAACGCACATCGGCGCTGGAAACATACTATATGCAGATGATACCGCTGGATGTCCCTGTATATTGGGTGGCGCCCGAGGAAATACCGATTATAAGAACGCCCGGTGGACAATTTGTAGATGTCCTTCGAGGAACCGCCGATTCTACTGCTGGATTCCCCACATCGGTCGAATATGATATGGATGGCGATGGCGACCCCGATGCCTGGCTCGATTTCTCCACTTTCCATCCAACTTATGATTCGGTATTCCTCGATTCGGTGTATTGGTTCAATCCATGGACAGACCAATACGAAGATATCGACCACGATGGCATTCGCGCACAAGACTACGATGACGATGGAATAGTAGATGTGGATGAACCTGGCGATAAAATTCGGGTGTGGAGATGCTACTGGAATATCGACGAGGTCGGCGGTTATCATTGGTATGACCCATACGCATCCTGGGAACTATGGATAGACCCACCACCGCTTATGGATATGGCTGTCGGCGCCGCAGAATACCTAGGTTTGGATAGGGGAGAACGCGACCCCGCAGATACTGGATTCTATTATGATAATTGGGAATGGTGGATGGAACGAGATACTTCGACTGGAGAACCCATCCTGGTAAGATTGATTAAGATAAATTGGGGCAGTTATGAGGGTTTCCGATTCGAGCGAGATACCAGTTATCATCCTGCGCCCGATGACCCCATCGAGACAGACCTCGGTATTATTCCATATCCAAGACGAGAATATATCGTAGTATTAAATCTCGGTGGACACGAACCCACTATGGATTCTCCATTCCCGCCCAAAGAGGACACCATATATTCCAAAATCAGCTATGAAACTATTTGGGGCAAGCATAAGACCACTCCAATCAGGGTAAGTTATACATATTATACTCCATTGCCCAATCCATTACAGTTCGAATATGTAAATCAGGTATATAAGATAACCGACCCTGCAAGCGGTGAACAACTACAATATCTTCCTTCCAATGGCGATGCATATATAGATTTCAAGGTAACTGCATCTACAGAATATTCTCGATATTGGATTGCTAACATCGGAAAGGATTTCGGACAATTCGATTACAATTATTTCGATACCGAGCACCGTGGATGGGAAAGAACATCCACTATGGCAGATTCACTCGGCGACGGTGTATTCGGATATATAGTGGTGACCATACCCAAGGGCATCGGTGATTATACTATGGAAATCGATACAGCATTACTATTTCAGGAATTCGAGGCATTGATGGATACACATCCATTGGTGGATACCGAGGTCGCAATTTTCGAATTCCCATTCAAATGGGAGCTATACTGTCCGCAAATTCTCATTCCGCCAGCATTGGATGATGATAATTTCGATGGTGTCGATGACTGGAACGATGATTTCGGCGATAGGTTTGTTAGTCCCACCGGATTCCTGAATGATGCATTCCCACCGATGACCGGCGAGGAAGCTCGAGATATATTCGCCACCGAACCCTGGGATACTACAGTGGAAATCGAGGGTGAACTTGCCCACCCACACGATGGCTGGAGTCCGGGAATTGACAATACTTATGGCGATGATTTACCAGAAAAACTCGGAGAGACTCATCTGACATTCAGGGTTATCTGGCACGGCGATGGATATGAAGGATTGGTGGAAATCAATGATGGCGCTACTTTGGTTAATGAGGAAATATTCGGTGGTTCACCTTGGGTGCAATGGTCTCACGCACTCCTCGCCGAAGCGCGAGGAAATCACTTATCAGTATGGAATAGAAATGTAACTCCCACTGTGGTCTCACTTTATGAGGATACCGTATATTTGCGTTATAATATTCAGGATTACAATGAACCGCATAATTTCGATGAAGATTTCGACCCATTTGTAACATCCACCAGCGATGGTGTTATGAATATAATGGTTCGCACCGGCGGTAAAGAACCGGCGTCATTATTCGACCCGGATATCGCTATGCGAGCGCGAATCGATGTGGCAGACGATTATAGATATATTACAAATATCGCAGATATTCCCGATACCACTATTGAACGGATTGGATATGAAATGGATTTCGATGGTGCAATTACCACAGTGATAGTCGAAGTAGATAATGCCAGCGGGTATATATGGGATGACCTGAACTGCAGTCTGGAGCTATCCGGATTGGGAGATACTCGCCAAGTATTCTGGTATGGAGTGTATCCACGGCCATTTGTTCCTGCGCATCGTGATGAGGAAACTGGCGAATGGGTTCCCGGTGATGACCCCAGAACATTCACCGCTGGTTGGAGATTTAATCCCTCCGAGCGTGAAGTATTGTTCCAGTATGGTAATTCCGATGGCTCGGTTACTATTCCTGAAGTTCAGTCATCTCGCAGAGTATATTATGTGTTCCATCTAATAGTCGATACCAATTTGCCAATCGGCGTGTATGAAATACCGGTGATGGTAAATGGGGTTCAACGAGATTACAATCAATCTTATGGCGAGGGTGCTACATTTTCCAATTCTGTGGAGACAAAACTTGCCATAGTAGATTGGGCGGGCACCGATGCTCCATCATTCATTATATCTACAGCAACTCTGACCGAATTTGTGGATACTCTGGAGGAATATATTCAGCCACCTGTTCCGGTGGAGGCACGATGGAGTTGGTCTCAACCAGACCCACAGTATTTCGACGATGGGATATATAATACACTAACCGGCGATTTCTCCGATGGACAATTGCGTTTGTTCCCGCCGGCAGAATTCGTAGAATTTCCGCCATCACCATCCAGAAATAGCGTGTGGCTAATAGTTCGTTCCATTATCGATGCTCCCGCCGCTTCAGATGAATTGCTGATTTCGCAGTATCCATTCCTTCGATATAACGACCTGTTCGATATAGAACGAATAGTAACCGGCAGAGACCAATATATTTCTGCTCGAGGACCAGCGGTGCTTCCACTGAAGCGAGTTGCTATTGCAAATGGCGATACTGTCTCCGAGGATGGATTTTACACACTAAATCAGGGTGATAATGAAGTAGTAATCGAACTTGCAACATTGAATTATGGCAACGATATAGCATCACAACCGAAACTATATGTCCAAATTGGCAACGATGCCTATTTCGATGGAATAGATAGTTCCTATTCATTCAACTACGATTCCAACGAACGAATAGTGGAAATAGAGATACCCGACATATTCCCCGGAGAGATGAGAAAGATTCCGCTGTGGCTTGCAGTCCCTACTACCGAGGTGGATAGTGTGTTAGAATTGTGTTATGCATTCACTGCTGAGTTCTGGAGTCTTGCCGAAGGTAGCGGTGTTCTTATGCGCACCACGGACAGCGATGAGACCAGAAAATTCACCGAAATCGACCCCGATACTATTTTTTACGGTGCTAATCTGATTATCACCGACGGCGATATCAGTCTATCTAATTCTACTCCGGATATCGGCGAGGATATACTTATCGATGCTACAGTTCATTTCGAGGGGAACACTAAATTCCACAATATCCCGGTTAGATTGACCAAACAGGATGGCACACCACTGGGCTCGGATAATATAATTCCACTAATGTCCGCCGCCCCGGATTCTATATTCCAGGTTCAATTTCAGCATACTATAGCGGATTATTATGAAAAATTATTCGTGGTGGTTGACCCCGATTCGCAATTTGGCGAGATTAAGGAAACAGACAATGTAGCAGTAGTGGAAATAGTCACCGGCAAGGGCGACCCACTTCGTGATGTGGTCAATTTCCCTAATCCATTCAAACAATATACCGAGTTCGTATATACTCTTACTCGCCCCGTGAAATCAGTGGAAATCGAGGTATATACTTTGCGAGGAAGATTGGTGAGGAAATTCAGTTGCCCTACCGATGCTGGATACAATTCTGTAGGCTGGGATGGAATCGATGCCGATGGTGACCCCATCGCAAACGGAAGTTATATATATAAAGTAATCGCTACAGACGATGAGGATGAGAAATTCGAAGTGCGCTCTATCGTGG
>QNEG01000209.1 GCA_003645115.1 bacterium
CTCGAAAATATATGTAGCACGAACGGAAATTGTCGGAATCAACACAAAAATCCTGCGTGCACTTTCTTGCAAAATCCCATCAGCAATTATCCAGGAAATCAATTTGTAGTGACAACGCCCATCACCAATCTGTGTATCCTATTGTTACGCAGTATATTATATTTTCAAACTGTCAAAGTCGGGAAAAAATAGACTAATTAATTTGGACAAGGAAAGTCCTTTTTGTGCCAATCTACTATAATAATCAGTCAACCGATTTTTCCCATAATAGCAAATAAATGATTGCTTCAAATTTTTAAGTGAAATACAGAAAGGAGAAAAAAAATTAACAATGAGGATAATATATTATACACATAATAATCAAATAATATCTTCTATTTCGGCGAGTAATTTTTCTACCAATTGCTCCGGTTCACCCTCCCAGATTTCTCCACTTTTTCTTTTGGGTGGAGTAAACACTTTATGCACTTTAGTCGGTGAACCGGAGAGTCCGATATTTTCTTCATCCACGGGCAAATCTTTCACTGTCAGCTTGTTTATGCTGCTTTTTTTGGCTTTCATCATTCCTCGCAGTGATGGCAGACGAGGGTCCTTATCACCTTTCACCACAGTGATTACAGCTGGCAATTCGACCTCCACGAGTTCATATCCAGTTTCCGTAGAACGTTCCACAGTCATCCTGTTATCCCCGAGCTTATGAATCTTTTTTGCGAAAGTGACCTGTGGCAAATCTAACCATTCGGCTATTCCTGGACCGGTCTGTGCGGTATCACCATCGATAGCCTGTTTTCCGGTAAATATTATATCAACATCGCCGATATATTTAATTGCGGTGGAAAGAGTATATGATGTCGCCCAGGTATCTGCACCCGCAAATGCTCTATCGGTCACCAGATATACTGCATCGGCACCCATTGCGATTGTATCACGAAGATTTTTTTCCGCATTTGGTGGACCCATAGAAAGCACTATCACCTCGGTAGCGGGATTATCATCTTTAATCTCTAGTGCAATCTCCAATGCATACATATCGAATGGATTTAGAATGGAGGGTATTCCTTGTCTTATCAATGTCCCCGTTTCAGTGTCGATTTTAACCTCGGTAGTGTCAGGAACTTCTTTTATACAAACTACTATTCTCATCTAAACCTCCAAATACGATTGGGTTAAAATTATGTTAATCATAACAATAAGTCAAGCAATTTTAGTAAAATCAGTGGGAATAATTGGCAGTTCGACCTCAAAAAGCATATCCACGGTATTCATCTGGCACTTATCTCGATTATAATTTCACTCCACGATGATTTTTTCTTGGCAAACAGCTTAAAACAAATAAATTATTGCAAAAGGAACTGGTAAAATTATGAAAGAAGATACCAAAAAAGTATTAAAATACACTTTCTGGGCAAGTTTAGTTTTCCTTGCCATTCTGCTTTCGCTGTATATTATCATTAGACTGATAAAATTGTGGTTGATGGTTTTATTAGCTTTATTGTTGGCATTGTTTCTAAATTTCTTCGTGGATTTTTTACACAAACGGTTCAAAATTTCGCAAGGATTGGGATTAGTCATTACTTGTTTTGTTCTATTTAGTATAGTGGTCCTATTTTCGATAGCATTAGTTCCCATCATTATTCGTCAGGGAGAGACTGCATTCAACCAGTTGCCATCATTAACAGAAAAAATTCAAGTATTCTTAAACTCATTTATTGCCAGCTTTGGCAGCGAGGTTTCATTCGATATCGGCGATATTGTAAAACAAATGGTTTCCAGTGCGGGAGATATTATTTCCGGTGGAATTTTGCCTGTGGTAACTGCAAGTCTATATGGAATTATGGGAATAATAGTAGTAGTAGTATTGGCACTGTATTTCGCGAGCCGTCCTATAGATAATCCAGAACCGATACAAAAATGGTTTCCGATTTCGGTTCGCCCAAAACTGGGGTATATATATCACCGAATAATTCATAAACTTCGCTCCTGGCTGGTGGGACAACTTTTCTCGATGACTATAATCGCAATATTATACTCCATAGGATTGCTGATAATAGGTGTTCCCTATGCATTATTTTTTGGGATATTAGCAGGGATATTATGTTTCGTGCCCTATCTGGGTCCGCCAGCATCCACAATCGGTCCATTGCTATTTGCTCTGGTAGATTCTCCAATAAAAGCAGTATGGGTGATATTGCTATATATCGGCAGTCAGACACTGGAAAGCTATTTCCTTACCCCGATGGTAATGAAACGGCAGGTGAAACTTCACCCAGTAGCGACTATTATTTCTATTATGGCTATGGGCGAATTATTTGGAATACTGGGAATAGCTGTGGCAATACCAGTTATCGCCATTATCCAATTTCTGGCAGAAGAATTATATTTAAAGGAACTATCCCCTATCGAGGAAAACTCAAACTATAATTATAAATGATCAAGCTCGATTCAAAGCAAATAAGGACACTGTGGTTGGATGAACCATATTCAGGATTTTTGAACAATACCGCAATCGCTATGGGCAATTTCGATGGAATCCATCTCGGGCATAGAAAAATTATTCAAAGTCTATTGGATAATGCCAGCAGCAGGAATTTGACTCCGGTATTGCTAACTTTCGACCCGCACCCGAGAATAGTTTTCGGGCAGGATTTTTATATACTATCCACTGTGTATGAAAGAGAATTGTTATTGCGGGAATTCCATCTGCAGATGATAGTTCATATCCGTTTTTCCAAAAAATTGGCTAATATTGGATATGAAGAATTTGTAAAAAATTATCTGGTGAATTCTCTGGGGATGAAATTAGTAGTGGTAGGTTATGACCATCATTTCGGGAAACAGCGTGAAGGCAGTCCCGAGACACTCCACAAGCTGGGTGAAAAATTGGGATTCGAGACTGTAGTGGTCGCTCCTGTAAAAGTCGATGGGACAGAGGTAAAAAGCAATACAATAAGAGAACTAATACAGCAAGGAAAAATCGATGAAGCGAATAAATTTCTGGGACATCATTATTTGGTGGCTGAGAAAGTGATTGCAGGCAGAGGACTCGGTAGTCAGATTGGATATCCAACCGCAAATCTGGATATTTCCGCGAACAAACTTATTCCGCCCGATGGCGTTTATTCTGCATCCACCGCTATCCATCCACAGGGAGAATATAAAAGTTCTATGGTCTATATCGGCAGGGCGCCAACTTTTAATCTGCCCACCAGGATGTTCGAGACGCATATTTTCGACCACGATGGTTCAAAATTGTATGGGAAATATTTATCTGTGAAGTTAATTAAATTTATTCGCAATGATATGACATTTCGCACCGTAGAGGAACTCAAGGCGCAAATCGACCAGGATGCCTGTCGGGTGAAACAAACATTGATGAATCGTGAATATCACATCCCTATAAAGTAATTATTTATCTTTCCTTATTTTGACCAGAATTTGCCAGATTATATAAAATTTGCGAGCTCGAAAAACACAGGTTTTAACCGCTAATACTTATGATTAAATGATGTGATACAACGGTGGCGTCGGAGTGTAAATCATATTTTATCTTTCATCATTCAATCAGTTCTATCCCGACCAATCGGGACAGGTTCCCTATTAGTCGAGGAATCTTTTCCGATTTATAGTAGTAAAAGGTAAAAGGCAAAAGGCAAAAATAAAAATTGTCGCAATCCCCTATTAGCCGAGGAATCTTTTCCGATTTCAATTGTACAAGGACCGGGATTTATGAAAAACCCGGAGCGTCGCAATCCCCTATTAGCCGAGGAATCTTTTCCGATGACAAGGCAAAATTCGAACAGGTTGTAAGATATGCACTTGTCGCAATCCCCTATTAGCCGAGGAATCTTTTCCGATGGGGTTTTGATCTTCGTTTCCATAAAGAAATCTCGGTACATACCCCTGTCGCAATCCCCTATTAGTCGAGGAATCTTTTCCGATAATGAACTGCGGAGACGGGAACGAGAACGAGCAATTGGTCGCAATCCCCTATTAGTCGAGGAATCTTTTCCGATTGGTTAACAAATGAGATTATTATCAGGGAGTCTATCCCAATGATAGGTCGCAATCCCCTATTAGTCGAGGAATCTTTTCCGATCGATGGACCATCCCTCACGAAGAGCTGTTTCTATCGATTTCCGCCAGGTCGCAATCCCCTATTAGTCGAGGAATCTTTTCCGATCTTCCGCGATGAAAAAGGTAATAAAATAACCCTTACTTTTATAGTCGTCGCAATCCCCTATTAGTCGAGGAATCTTTTCCGATTTA
>QNEG01000210.1 GCA_003645115.1 bacterium
ATATTTTGTCTGGTCGCTGGGATGACTGGTAATAGTGGGCGCATCCTCGATAGTTACTTTCCTGCAACTGGATGCCCATTGTGCACTGCCACAGGTCGGCGAACCGCCGGGAGTTATGAATACTGCATAAGTCCTGTCAGTGGTAAGTCCGGATGGTGGGTCATAACTGGAAGCGGTAGCTCCAGGTATAGAAGTCCATCCCGATGTGCTTCCACCGGTTGGACAGGATGGCAATCCATCCTGATAATACCACTGATAGCTGAATGAACCCGAGCCAGTGGGCATCGAAGATAAAGTGATATTGCTGGGGTCACCACCACTGCAAATAGACTCATCGCCGCTGGCGACAGTGCCATAGGTCATCGCCGATGATACCTGATTATTTGGATTGTTCGTTCCGGTATTTGCATTATAATCGATGGGGTCGCAATCGTATTCGCACACATGAACCCGATAGGTAGTCGATGCGTTTAATCCAGTAACCGAAACACTGGTTCCGGTGCCATTATAGACACAATACCATCCTGTGGAACCTATTTGCGAACCGCTGCCAAAAACTGGATTTGCGGTATATGATGTTCCATCCACCGGTGCGGCAGTTCCAGTGCTGGTTTGTTTCATAAATACCGCTCGTCCGGTGCCACTGCCATTAGTCCAACTGATTGTCATCCCGCAGGATTGCACATTGGAGAATGAGACATTACTGGCTTGAGTAGCAGGTTCTGAACAAGGTTCGGTATATGTAATCGTGAGTCTAGGGGCATGAGTGCTGCTCGCTTCCTGACAACCCTGGTAACCTCCGACCGCAATACAATTATCTACAGCACAATCAGATGAGAAAGTAACATCATACCAACCGGGTGAAGATGCCGCCGCTTCTATGTTGGCATCTGCGGTAGCACCTAAATCCTGCTCACCCATCCAGCCTGTTCCACCACACCAGTCGGGCCAATTAACATTATTTAAGTATTGCGTTCCTGACCTTAAGTTTGCCCAACAGGTGGAAAGTCCCATAGTGCAACACCATTCAAAATCTGTGCCAGTTCCAGGATAGTAATAATCCACAGTTATATCACCATTGCAATTCGAATTACACTGATATAAATTTAATGTGGAATTAGTAATATCTACACCGTCAAGGGAACTGACATCGAATTTGACCCATCCTCTGAATTCACAATAAACAAAATCATCGGGACCGACATAGATCCAATCTGGGCTATAACCCTGGCAAGTTGAGGAGGGTGGATCAACACAGCCACCATTATAGGTGGGATTATTTACCCAACCTGTCCAATTTACTGCATAATTAGGCTGAATTACAGTCGTTGCCAAAATTTCGAGTGGTTCGGTGATTTCATCATCGGAGCCCGCAGTGGTGCGCATAAGATGATTTTCATCACCATTGGAGCCGATAAACCATTTCGCAGGAATTTGAATATAGCAGTATAGTTCTCCATCCACGGTTTCCAATCGTAATCGCCCAGTTTGCGGGATTAATGCATTATTCATAAGTTGCGGTGGCATAATTATGAATTTGTTTCCCTGTGTGTCCTTAATTTCGATGCCGTATTCTGTGGAGAAATTCTGCCGTTTTTGCATTCCAGCAATGGTGGCGCCATCGGGAAGAACCATCTTGTAAGCGATATTCAACCAACAATTTTCATCCAGAGTAGTGGCAATTTCGGGTATTTGTTGCAAAATTATATCGGTTCGCAATTGTGTATTAGTTACCTGATATTCCATATCTATTCCATCGAAGCAATCATCGAAAATCACTATATTCTCGCTGACATTTGCATTCACATCATTAATATCAGAGATATTATGCTCCGCACCTTGGCTATCTGTCCAAGACAATCTGGCATTTTGCCACAAAATTAGTTCACTATCCTCGAATTTGAGTTTCACTCCACTTGAACTATTGCTTGTGGTGGGGAAATAGCTTTTGAAAATATTGGTCTCATTGCAATATGTATAATCCTGGTCTGCTGGCGTCTGAATTATTTTAGTATCTATTTCCTTCCATTCGCCATTTTCGTTTTTGTAATGGACCGGACCACCAACAATCACCGCAGTATAAGAACCATCGGCATTTGCAAAGTGTTTGGAGGTCATATCTCGTTTGGATATAACTTCCCTGCTGGGGTCGTATCCATCGAATATTTTTCCCTCGCCCCAGCAGTATGTAGTTTCACTGGTGCTATTATCCACCCGTGGATTATTCACCGCACTGGCAAATAATAGGGACGCACAAATCAATATACACACCATCATTCTGACTGCCATAACACACCTCCCGATTTATTGTTTTTCTATGTAGTTCATAGAGTTCTGTGAATCATTCTTTCATTCAATATTTATTCGTTCCGATAAACATTTCGCTCGTTTTTTCTAAAATTACATATTCTTCGAGCTATTCTCTTGGTTCCATTTTTGCTCCCTCATCCGTCTTCGCAAATGTATCAAGCAGTTCAACGAATGCTTTGAGCATCTCAACAATTTTGACCCCCTATCCCGACGAGTCGGGATTTGTCCCCCTTAATTAAGGGGGACAGAGGCGTGTCGGCGCCGAAGGGGGTTGCTGACAATTTCCACTCATCTGTCTTGCGACTTTGTCGCAATCCACCTTATCTCGTTCATTCCTTTCCTTTTTTCGATAATTGGCATTTTGTAATTGGCATTTTGTAGGGGCAATTCATGAATTGCCCCTACCACCCTATTTCGCATATTTCTTTCGTATTGTTCTCCTGACTGCTTGTTATTTTCTTATGGACCGCAAACCTGCTCTGCAGTGGGCGCCGGTGTATTCATATTGGGAGTAAGATTCCATATCGATAAAGATGGGTCGGCGACCACAACAGAAGCAGTAATATCACTTGTAGTTGGCGTGGGTGCAGAGATACCCACTGGAGCGGTTTCGCCAAAACAGCAATCGCCATTGGCACCCGCTCGAACATGGAAATAATCAACACCACCTGCACCATAGCTGTCGGTATAGCCGCCCATAGTAAAGAATCCCTCTGCATTCTGGAATATATTAGGACCGCCGTAAGTTGTTTGCTCATTGGAAGCACCGCCATATGTTTTCGCCCAGAGATAACTACCTGAAGCATCGAATTTCACCAGCAGGAAATCGTAGCCACCAGCGCCAAAAGAAATGGTTTGCCCAAAGAGCGCATATCCGCCGTCATTGGTCTGGATGACCGAAGGATTAAATTCACTGCTGGCACCACCGGCTGTTCTTGCCCATTGTAAAGAACCGTCAGAGGCAAACTTGAGCAACAAAAATTCCTCACTTCCCGCACCAAAAGTAGTAGTGGTTATTGCCACTGCATAGCCATTATCCGATGTCCTGATAATATTGCAGGGATAATTAGTACTATTGTATCCTTGAATTCGCTTTGCCCAGACTAAATTACCTGATGCATCGAGTTTTATTAGGTGTAAGTAATTACTATAATATCCCGCCATCACAAATCCGCCATCGGAGGCTTGAACACCTGAGCAGCAGTAATCATAATCATAAGTAGCACCTGGTGAATAGTCAACAATACGTGCCCATTGCAATGTTCCGCTACTGTTGAACTTCGCCATAAGGAAATCTTCATCAGGATAATCACCACTCGCTGATTCGTAATCATATGTTGTTCCAAAGACTACATAATCACCATCAGAAGCCTCTATAACCTGATAACCTACATTATTGCCACTTGTGCTGTAACTATAGAAATATCGACCCCATACGAGATTACCCATCGAGTTTAGTTTGACAAGAATTATATATTGAGTAGTTGAATAACTTCCGGTGGTGATGTATCCGTTATCGGAGGTTTGAGCGAGCCCGCGGAAATACTGATAGGAACCACTGCCGTAATTAATTGTTCTGCTCCATGATGCGGCGCCATTGGTGCTGAATTTAGTAAGAAGGTAATAATTACTGTAAGTCTGACTGAATCCCCCCATAGCATATCCGCCATCGGAAGTGGGAATAAGAGTATGACCGTAGTCATTGCTACCACCACCTACAGCTCTTGCCCAGTATTGGTCGGAAGTATCAGCCCAGTTAATCTGCGGGGCGCAGTTAGTAGCATTTACACAATCCCAGTATTCGAAATAAGCCTCCCAGAACATAATTTGCTGGTCTGGATGGACAGTTCCGCCGCCACCGGATTCCAAGACAGTAAGCGGGTCTGCTGGAGTTCCGCTACCGGCGAGTGTGGCATCGTGAGTGAC